>JBKPDM010000569.1:0-18123 GCA_046727895.1 Pseudomonadota bacterium
TGTTGAGGGTGAAGATGCTGATCAGGATGGTATTGACCAGCATGATCGGCTTCAGCTGCGGCAGCGTGATGTACCAGAACTGCCTGAACGCCGTTGCGCCGTCGACCGACGCCGCCTCGTAGAGGCTACGCGGGATGACCAGCAGCCCGGCGTAGAGCAGGATCATGCTGAAGGCGGTGCCGCGCCAGGTATTGGCGACCACCGCCGACCAGATGGCGATATCGGGATCGGACAGCCATGCCACCGGCGCCAGCCCGATGCCGCGAAGGATCGCGTTGAGAAAACCGTAGCTTGCCTCGTTGAACATCAGCTGCCAGACGATGCCGCCGGCGACGCCGGGCACGATCCACGCCGAAAGGATAATCACGCGGACGAACGACACGCCTGGCAGCCTGCGCGTGAAGCCGCGGTGCAGCGCCATGGCGACCAGCAGCCCGAGCGTCAGTTGCAGGATCACGCTGGCGACGACGAAGAGGAAGGTGACCCACAGGATGCCCGGCAAGTCGGGGTTGCCAGTCACCGCCCGGTAGCTTGCGGCGGTGTATTCGTAGTCCGGACTTAGCAGCGTCGCGTTGGTGAAGCTGTAGCGGATGACGTCGAGTGCCGGATAGACATATGAGGCAAGCAGGAGCAGTGCGAGCGGAAGCAGCCAGACCAGCGGCCGCTCGCTCTGGCGCTGCCATACGCGCCCGCGCCGCGCCGCTGCAGGCGCGGCCCTTGCTTCCTGCATATTCTGGCTCATGCGGATTCCCGGCTGCCGAGCCGGGCGGGGCGGATCCCCGGCTGCCGAGCTGGGCGGGGCGGCCCTCCGGCGGGTCCGCCCCACCTTGCAGCTCAGCCCTTGTTATAGGCGGCCATCACCCGCTGCCAGGCGCCGTCGAGCGCGGCCTCGGGCTCCTTGGAGCCGGAGAGAACCTCGCCCATCATGATCTGGATCTGGTTGGAGATCTCGGGGTAGATCGGGACACCCGGGCGGGCATGGCCGTGACCCAGGTACTGCTTCAGCTTGCCGAAATACGGATCCTGGAACTTCGGCAGCGTATCGAACAGGGTCTGGCGGGTCGGCAGGTCGCCGATCACCTCGTTTGCCGGTCCCATGTAGACCTCGCGCATGACGGTCGCGCACATTTCCACCTTTGCCGGATCCTTGGCGAAGGCGGCGACCGTCCAGCCGCCGGTGCCGGTGGCGCGCTCATCGGGCGTCGGGCCGGGCAGTTCGGCGACGTCCCATTTACTGAACACGTCCGGCGCCATCGCCTCCTGCAGCTGGAAGTGCTGCCAGTGCCCGCCGAAGAACATGGCAACCGTCCCCGCGATCGCCGCGGCGTTGAAGTCATTGTAGTCCTTGATCGTCGTCACCCGCTTCGGTGCAGCACCGCTGTCAACCAAGTCCTTGAAGTAGTTCAGGGCGTTCAGCATCTTGGCGCGCTCGTCACCCTCGCCGAAAACCGGCTTGCCGCTGCCGTCGACGAGCTTGCCGCCCTGCGCCCAGAAATTGGCCAGCCAGTCGAAGGTGGTGCCTTCCCAGCGGCCGCCGTTGAACAACACGCCGTCAACGCCGGTTTTCGATGCCTGGAGGGCAGTGGCCTGGAGCTCGTCCCAGGTCGCGGGTGCCTTGGCAACGATGTCCTTATTGTAGTAGAGCACGCGGAGATCGGTGCCCCACCACCAGGCGTAGATATGGCCGTCCGGTCCGGTGATGCCCTCGCGGATGAACGGGAACAGGTCGGCGATCTCCTCCTTGCTGAAATAGTCGTCGAGCGGCTGCAGCACACCGCTTTGCACGAACAGCGCCACTTGGAACGAGTCGACGGTCACGCAGTCGGGCGCGCGGCCCGCGCGCGCCTGTTCCAGCAGGCGGGCGTGCTCGCTGCCGATGTCGTTGCCGAAGAACTCGAACTGAATCTGCCAATCGGGGTGGGCCTCGGCGAATTTCTGCCAGACCTTGGCGAAGGCAGCCTTCTGCTCTGGGCTCGGACTGTTGGGTGACTGGTTCGGGTTCGCGCGCATGGTCAGGACGTTCGGGGCGTCTGCACGGCCCACCCGGTCCGTCGTCACCAACTCCTGCGCGGCCGCGCCCGCGGCGAGCCCCGCCAGCAGGGTGGTCGCCAGCAATGCCGATCGGATTGAACTCTGCATGATCGTTCTTCCTTGGCTGGGCGTTTTGTTCTTGTCAGGTCGTCCGGTCGCAACCGGGCCCGGCGGGTGAACGCAAGCTGTCCCTTCCGAGGGTTAGTATGTGCACAAACTCGGCAGTTGGCAACGACGCGGGTCCGAACTCGGCAGTCAGCGCCGGGCGGCCGCGTGAGCGGCTTGGCACATAGGTGACAGATCGTACCGGACACAGGGGTTGACCCGCGTAGCCGGATTAGAGAAGAAGGTTCGACTTTGGCGCCCGATTGCCGGGCAAGCCTTGCCGCCGCCCAGCGCCTCAGACCGTATGTGAGAACCGTACGTGCAGTAGCCGCATACGGCTCAAGCGTCGGCCAGCGCATACGAGGTCGAGCGCGGGGACCATCCCGGGAAGGCACCAATTCCGCGCGGCTGTCTACGTCAGGCAGCAGTATGAGGAGGTCCAGCGCCTTGCGGAGGTGCCCGCACGCTTCCGCGGGGGCGGAGTGGGCCAAAGCTGCTTGACCGGCCCGCCACAAGTAATCGACTCCCTTATCGACGAGCCCTGCCTCAGTCGAGTGATGCGCCAGTAATTCCGGCTGCGTGGCGGCGATGTCGGGGGCCCTTTCCTCCAACAGGCGTGCCACTCGCGCGTGAAGGTGTTGGCGCCGGTATTTCAGAAGGGTGCCGTAGGCCGCGTCCTGGACCAGAGCGTGCTTGAAGGTGTACGTGGCCTCGGGCGGGCTGCCGCGCCGGTAGACCAGCTCTGACAAGATCAGCTGGTCGAGGGCGCTCCGCAACTCTGCCTCTGGCCGGTCGGTCACCGCGGCGAGCAGGGCGTGGGAAAACTTGCGCCCGATCACGGCGCCGATTTGCGCGATCTCCTTCACTGGAGCCATGCGGTCGAGACGCGCGAGAAGCCAGTCTTGCAGCGTGGCTGGGATGGCGAGCGACAGCAGCGCGCCGGAAAGCTGGTAGGAGTCGCCCGCGTCCCTTAAGAGGCCCGACTCCAGCACCGTCTTGGTCAGTTCTTCGAGGAATAGCGGCACGCCGTCGGTCTTGGCGACGATCTGCGCGCTTACCTCGGGCGGTAGCGACTTCTTCCCGACGACCTGCTCTACAATGGCCGCACCGTCGCGGCGGCCGAGACGTGTCAAAGGCAGCGAGCTGACGTGTGGTAGGCCGGTCCAGGGCGCGGTGAACTCCAGCCGAAGGTGACGACCGCCAGCAGGGCCAGTCGCTGGAGGCGCTCGATCACGAGGCCCAACAGCTCAAGCGTGGTCGGATCGGCCCAGTGCGCGTCCTCGTAGATCAGCAGCACGGCTGTTCGGCGCTCAAACCGTCAAGCTGATCGACGAGCACTTCCAGGGTAAGCTGTTTCTGGCGCTCCGGGGTCAGGTCGAGCGGCGGATAGCGGCCCGTTGTCGTGACCCACAAGCAGGACCACCTGACCCTCGCCATCCTTCGCCTGCCGCCAGTGGCGCAGCAGTAGCGAAATCTCCTCCTCGCGACCGACCAAGGGCGTCAGGCCAGTCCTGTGGCGCGCCTCGAAGCGACCCTCAGTCCGGCCCTCGCCCAACACACGCCAAGCGGCGAGCGGCTCGGCGAAGCCTTTGAAACGCCGTGGGCCGAGGGCGGTCAGTTCGAACAACTCGCCTATGAGCCGACGCGTCGCCTGGCTGATCACAACACTGCCCGGCTCGGCTAGCGCCTGCAATCGGGCCGCGAGGTTCGGCGTCTCGCCGACGACCGTCTGCTCCTGGGCCGCACCCACGCCGACCAGCTCTCCAACCGGCGGCGGGATCGGGTGTAGTACGGAAGGCGCTGCAACGGAGGCCAGACCAGCGTGCGCTGCTATGGGGCGCATCGGGTCCAAGCCATGGGCCGACATGAGCGCTCCGCTGCCTGCTCAGAGGTGGAGCGGCCTCAAAGGCTTGGCGTCGCGCATCCTGCCCGACTGGCGCCAGGTCGGGCCGTTTTTCATGTGCGGCATCGCCACCGCCGCGCCTGAGGCGCGCGCGGACCGGAGCAACGCGGGCTACTGCTGTCCTGAGACCGCCGGCGGCTCGGTGAAGCGATTCGGATCGCCGGTCGCGCCGGCCGGCGAGGTCCCCACCGCCGGCGTTTTCTTATTCGACACCGTGTCGGGGTTGACCCAGTCGGCGCCGCCCACACGCTCGGCGCGCGGATTGGCGATCACCCGCGTGTACTGCCCGCTCACCTGCACCAGCACCGGTGTGCCGTCCGGCAACGGCGCCTCGTCGGCCGTGCGGTTTTGCACCAGCGTGACGGTTCGGCCGTCGTCCATCTGCAGCACGTACTCGATGCCATCGCGGTTGTTCAGCTGTTGCTGCGTGAGGTACCCGATGCCGCCGCCGATGACGCCGCCGATCACCGCCACGAGTCCCGAGCCGCGAGACGCCAGCGCGGAGCCCGACGCACCCAGGGCACCACCGGCGATCGGTCCGACCGCGTTGGCTTCCCCGGCGACCTTCACCATGCGCGAGGACACGACCGAGCCTTGCGCGGTCTCGATGGTCCGACCGACTTCGCCCGCCTCGTAGGTGGAGCTCGACGGGTGGGCGCATCCGGCAAGCGCCAGAGCCGCCACCAGCACAAACGCGACAGGCCTCATCCGATGTCCTCCCTGCACCGCTCGGATGCCCCAGGGCCGTCGCTAGGCGGCCCTCGGCCGCGCCGGTCAACTTACTAGCCTTGATTTAGCCGGCCTCCTTAATGAGATATATTTGGCCGATGACCCTTACAAGTCCGACCGTTCCGCCGGCGGCGGCAGCGGACCTGGACGGCTCGAACGCGGGAACGGGTCATCCGAGGCATGCGAGCGCGCAGAACGCCGCGATGACGAGGGTCCGGCCCGAACAGCCGATGCGCGAGCGGGAGAATGACCATATGCAGGGGGTCTTATCTGCCAGCCGGAACTGCGCCAGAGAGCGCACGTCGCGTCGCCGCTGGCTGATCGCGCTGATCGTGGCGGTGTTCTCCATTGCGGGCGCGGCCGAGCCGCGGCATGTGGCCGCTCAGGCGGGTGCGGATGAGGACTATGTCAAGCCGTTGGTCAACAAGGCGCTCGAGGTCGAGAAGTCCGGCGTCGCGATCCCCTGGAGCAATCCGGCCACCGGCAGCAGCGGCACGATCACGATCGAGCGTACCTTCTATCGCGATCCGCGCACCCCGTGTCGCGACTATCGGCGCACGCTCGAGCGGGCCGGTGCGCCCAAGGTCGAGATCGCGGGCACCGGCTGCCGGATCGGCCCGGGCCGCTGGTCGCTGGACGAGGAGAAACCGGGAGCGGCCGCGGCCAATACGGCGACTCCGCGGGCCGGCGCCGCGCCGCACCCACGAGAGGCCGCAGCGCCTGCTCCGGGGCCGGCCGCTGGTCCGGCTCCGCCCAGCTGCCCGGCGCTCAGCGCGGCGCCGGTGCCGTGCGCCAAGCCGCCGGCGGTGGCCGACTACACCATGCCGCCCAGAACCGAGCTCTGAGCGCGCCCATGGCGACGTCCAGCTCCGCGTTCGACCGGACCGCCGGCCGCGAGGCCAGGCGGCCGTCCGGCGCCCTCCTGGCGAGCCGCTACCGCCTGGAAGGCGGCCCGGCGGACCGCATCCAAGGGGTCGACCGCACGACCGGCGCGCGGGTGTTCGTCAAGTTCGGCTCACGCGACCCGCGATCGGCGTCCGAAGCGGATCTGCTAGCGCGGCTCGACCACCGGGGGATCGTTCGCCTCAAGGATAGCGGCAGCGATGGCGACCGCCCGTTCATCGTCCTGGAATGGGTCGACGGCAGCGACCTCGAGACTGTGCTGACCGGCGGCCATCGCACGCTCGCCGATGAGCGGCTGATCGAGCTGCTTGGCAGGCTCGCGGATGCGGTCGCCGCGATCCACGCCGCGGGGTTCGTGCATCGCGACCTCAAGCCCGCAAATGTCGTGGTGCGGCCGGACGGCAGCCCGGTGATCGTCGATTTCGGCACCGCCGCCGCGATCGGCAATGCTGGCAGCGCGCCGGAGAGCGAGGTGACCGACGGCTACGCGGCGCCGGAGCAATACCTGACCGACGCCGCGGAGGGTCCCTGGACCGACGTCTACGCGCTCGGCGCGATCGCCTATCGGGCGCTGTGGGGCCATGCGCCGGTGCCTGCGCCGGCGCGGCTGCGCGGCGAGGCGATGCCGCTCGCGATGGACCTGGCGGGCAGGCATGCCGAAGCGCTGTGTCGGGCGGTCGACTGGGCGCTCGCGCTCGACGTCAAAGAGCGCCCGCAGGCGGTCGAGGACTGGAGCGCCGCGCTGCGCATCTCGGCCGAGGAGCTGGGCGTGTCGGCATCCGGGGCTGCTCCGAAGTCCTCGCACCACGACTATCCGCCGACCGTGCGGGTGCGGCGCGCGCCCCAGGCCAAGCTGGCGCCGTCCGCCGGCGCGGCGACCGCCGCGCTCGCGACCCCGTCCGGACGGCGGCGCGCCGGGATCGTGCTCGCGGCGAGCGCGTTGCTGGCGCTCGGCGCCGGTGTCGCCGGCGCGGCCTGGTACGGCCGGCCGCTGTACGAGCGCTACTTCAAGACGGCCTGGGTGGTCGATCCCGGCGGCGGCGGCGACGCGCTGTCCATTGCCGACGCCATCGCGCGCGCCGGCGCCGGCGCGACGATCGCGATCCGGCCCGGAACCTACGACGAGAGCGTGACGCTCGAGCGCGCGGTGCATCTGGTGCCCGCGGTGCCCGAGGCGGCTCCCCTGATCGCGCCGAACAAAGGGCCGTGCCTGGTCACGACCGGCGCCGGCGGCTCGATCTCGGGGTTGCGGTTCGCAGGCGCGAGGCCGGACGATCCGGCGGCCGCACCGGCGCCGTGCCTGCTTTTGTCGAGCTCCGGCCTGCGTCTCGAAGGCAACCGGATCGCCGGCGGTGCAGGCCCGGCCATCCTGGTGCGTGATGGCGGCGCGCCCGCGATCTCCGGCAACGCCATCGAGAGCGGCGACGGCCCGGGCATCGTGGTCGCCGCCGGCGCTGCCCCGCAGATCGCGCAGAACACCATCACCGGGGTGGCCCGCTCCGCCCTGATCGTGCGCGGCGGCGCCGCACCGGAGATCATCGACAATACCATCGCTAACAGCGGCGGCCTGGTGTTCGCGGAGGGCGCCGGCGGCACCTTGCGCGGCAATCGGATCAGCGCGAGCACGACGTCTGGCATCGAGATCGCGAGCGGCGCCGCGCCATCGGTCGTCGACAACACGATCGAGCAGGCAGCCGGTGCCGGCGTGTTCGTGTACGACCACGGCGGCGGGCGCCTGGAGCACAATGCCATCATCGGCAGCCGACTGTCGGGGGTGGTCATCACGGCCGGCGGCAAGGTGGAGCTGTCCGACAACGCCATCCGCGAGAGCGCCGAGCACGGCGTGCTGGTAGTCGAGGGCGGACGCGCGGTGCTCAAGGACAACGCGATCACGGACAACAAGGGCAACGGCGTGGTCATCGACTGGGACGCCGAGGTCGAGCAGACCGGCAACGAGCTGCGCGGCAACGCCGAGCCGCAGCTGCTCGATGCGCGCACGCCATGAGATCCGGGGCGGTGGAGGGGCGAGACTGAGGACCCTGGTCATCGGGCGCAGCCCGTCGGCGGACGTGGTGATCGCCGACGCATCGCTGGCGCCGCATCACGCCGAGCTGGTGATCACCGACGACGGGCGCCTGTACCTGACCGACTGCGCCACCGACGGCGGCACCTGGGTCATCGTCGGCGGCGAGAGCGCATCGGGCTGGCAGCCCGTGCGCCAGGGCTTCGTGCACCACGACCAGCCGCTGCGCCTGGGCGACCATCAGTGCACCGTTGGTGACCTGCTGCGCCGGCGCCGCGGCGCCCCGGCGGACGTGTCCGCAAGTGGCGGAGCCTGGGACGGCGGTCGGGTGCGCGGGCCGGTGGCACGCGATCCGGTCACCGGCGAGATCGTGCGCCGCAGGCCTTGAGCGATGCTGCACGTTCCCGAGATCAGCGGAGCCAGGCTGGCGGGAGAGGGACCGCGCATTTGGCGCGCTTACAGCCATCCGTTGATCCTGCTGGCCTGCCTCGCCGGCGCCGCCCTGATCATCCAGCTGATCGACCTGCTCCTGCCGACAAGCTGGGCGGTGACCCTTCTCGACAGGACCCGGTCGACCTATCCCCTGACCGTGCAGAACCTGACCTGGCTCGCTTTCGGGCTCGGCGTGGGCGAGCTGATCGTGCGCGCGCGCGACGCCAGGGGGCAGCGTGCGGAGCTGCACAAGCGATATCTGCCTGAGGACGAGACCACTGTCCTCCAGGCGCCCGAACTGCGCCGCATCTATGCCCTGGCGCGCGCGTCCAGCCAGGCAGGCTCGCCTTCTCACGAGCGCTTTCTGCCGCGGCTCATCCACCGCGTGGTGACGCAGTTCCAGACCAGCAGGTCGGTGGATCAGGCGAATGCGCTCTTGAACTCGAGCCTCGAGCTGTTCCTGCATGAGATCGATCTGCGCTATAGCCTGGTCCGCTACATCATCTGGGTGATTCCGGCGCTCGGATTCATCGGCACTGTCATGGGCATCTCGCTCGCGCTCGCCTATGCCGGCACGGTCGATCTGCAAGACCCCACCCTCCTCTCCGGGCTGACCAAGCAGCTCGCTGTCGCTTTCGACACGACTCTTCTGGCCCTTGTCCTGTCGGCAGTCCTGGTACTTGCCCAGCACTTGGTGCAGGCTTACGAGGAACGATCTCTAAATCAAGTCGGCCAATATTGCTTGGATAACCTGATCAATCGTCTTTACACTGACTGATCGAAATGCGGATCAGCCGTCGACAACCGATGGAGATGTTGACCATCTCGGCGCTCGACATTTTCGCGTCGGCGCTCGGAGTATTCATGCTGGTATCGATTCTGATGTTTCCGAACTACCTGAAGCAGCCTTCGATCGAGGCGGAGCAGGCTGGCGCCCGCGCCGAGCTCTCGGCCGCGGCCGACGACGTGGTGCAGGCCCGCCACGCAATCGCGGATGCGACGCAGCAGCAGACCGCCGCCGAGGCGACGCTCGCACAGGCACGGGCGCGGCTGACCGAGGCAGAGGCGCTGGCCGCGCGCGCCGCGCAGCAGCCGGTGCCGCAGAAGGTCGGCGCGCCGGCCGAGCCGGACACCAAGGGCGAGCAGAAGGTGCGTATCGCGATCGCCGACCTGGACCTGGTGTTCGTGATGGACACGACCGGCAGCATGCGCCGCGAGGTTGCCGATCTCCAGGCCAACCTGATCGGCATCATCCGTGTCCTGTCGCGTCTGGCCAGCTCGCTGCGGATCGGCTTCGTCGCTTACCGGGACCACGGCGAGGCGTACCTGACCGAGACCTACCCATTGGAGCGCATGAACGATGCCCATGCGGCTGAGCTGGTCCATTTCGTCAATGACCTGCGCGCCGAGGGCGGCGGCGACGATCCCGAGGCCGTCGACGAGGGGCTGAAGGCCGCGCTCGCGATGCCGTGGCGCAACGATGCCCAGGGTCGGATCGTCGTGATCGGCGACGAGCCCGCTCACCAGCAAGGGCAGGCCTTCAGCCTCGCGGAGCAGTTCAAAGGCTCGTCGCCGGGGCCGCAGGCGCCGCGCACCGTATCGGCGATCTACACCGGCGACAGCCTGGCGTTGCGGCCCTTCTTCGAGCGCCTGGCCGCGGCCGGCGGCGGCGACCTCTCGGATCATCAGGGGCAGATGATCGAGAGCGTGCTGCTGTCGGTATTGAAGAAGACGTAGCAGACGTGGCGTCCCCGAGCTCGCCTGCCAAAGCGCGTCCGCCCCTCGAGACCGGCTGGGTCCTGAGTGGCCGCGATGGCGCCGGCAGGTCGATCCGGCTGGTCTTCGGCGATACCGAGCTGTCCCAGGCCTATCTCGGCCTCGTGATCGGGCGGCATCCGGCGCTGTGTGATCGGGCGATCGACGATCCCAGCGTGTCGCGGCGGCACATGCGCATCGGCATGGCCGAGGGCAGGTCGTACGTCGAGGACCTCAACTCGCTGAACGGCACGCTGCTGGACGGCGCGGAAGTGCCGCAGTTCGAGCCGGTGCCGTTCGCGGCTGGGCAGGAGCTGACGCTCGGCCGCGTGGTGCTCGCAATCGCGCGCTCGGACGCGCCCTGAGGCATGGGCGATGCGGCGCCGCAACCGCAACATCTCGATCTTGAGCATGTCCGCGCTCGACGTGCTGGCCATGGCGACCGGCGTGTTCGTGCTGCTCCTGGTCATGCTGATGCCGTACTACCGCAAGACCATGGACGCTCACGCCGAGATCGACGCGGCCCGCGTCGCGACGGCCGCGGCGCATGCCGAGGTGCAATTGCTGCAGGCGAGAGCGGCGCGCTCGCGCGCGGACGCGGCAGCGGCGACGCAGCAGGCAGCCGAGCTGGACGCCCGCGCCGCCGCGCTGGAGCAGGCGGCCCGGCAGAAACTCGCGCCCAACCCTGCCGCGCGCGAAGGGCCCGATTCCCGACATCAGGTGATCGAGGCGATCGACGTCGTCTTCGTGATCGACACCACGGCGAGCATGGGCCCGGTGATCCGCGAGCTCGCGGTGTCGATCCGCGGCATCGTCCGCATCCTGGAGCGCCTGGTGCCTTCGGTGCGGATCGGGGTCGTGGCGTACAAGGACCGCGACATCCCGCTGCCTCCGGTGATCACCTTTCCCCTGACCCCGACCGATCCGTACTTGCCGCGCATCGTCGGCTTCCTCGACAACCTGGAGGAGTCGCCGATCGGCAGCCGTACGATCGAAGAGGACGTGCATCTGGGACTGGAGGCGGCGACCTTGATGCACTGGCGCCAGGACGCCAAGCAGGTCATGGTGCTGATCGGCGATGCCGAAGCCCATCCCGAGAATGTGAACGAGACCTTCTGGCGGGTCCGAAACTTCGTCCAGGGCAATAAGCTGCGCAGCTTCTCGGCGCTGTTCGTGACCACGCCATCCTCGCTCTCGGCGGGCAACGTTGCCCGCTCCTACTTCCAGGCGCTGGCCAAGGCTGCGAATGGCACCTTTAACGACCACACCGGCAGCATGATCGAGAGCGTGCTGTTCTCGGTCCTGCTGGGCTGAACGGGCGCCCTCGGACCCGGGCTAGCTGTGGTTGCTATGAAGGTTCTCTAATCGCGCGGTGCGGCGCAAGCTCAACCTTTGGACCTGTGCTAGGATCAAGGTTCTCTCCGAGCTCGGCATGGCAGCCGGCATCATCATGGCGTCGGATGGGTTGGGTTCGAGCCGCTGGAGCATGTTCCGAACGACAAGATGGTCGCGCTGGGCCTGATCACGACCAAGCGCGGCGAGCTCGAAAACGCGGACGAAATCGTAGCCCGCATCGAGAAGGCGAGCTGCTACGTCGACCGCGAGCGTTTGGCATTGAGCCCGCAATGCGGTTTCAGGACATCGATCATAGGCAACAAGCTGACGCATGAGCAGCAGGCCGCGAAGCTCCGGCCTTTCTGCGACGTCGCCGAAAGGGTTTGGGGCTGAAACGCGCTGCTGTTTGGCCACGAGAACCGGTGGACATGTAGCTGCGGCTGTGACCTTGCGGATCCGATCCGGCGCCGCCAGCGGTGCGCGCGCAAGAGCGCCTTGATCAGGGTCTCGTCTCGGCGCGGCTTCGGCGTCGGCATCGCCGCTCCCTCCGGTGTCATGATCAGCTTCCGACCGCCCGGCGCTGCAGCCGAATCGGGATGCGGATGGTCAGGGTATCGAGTTCGAGAGCCGCACGCACGGTCATTACTCTCCAGCCTCCAGCAGCGGATCGACGTCGCGCCCAGCCTACTCGCCCCTTCGGGTCGACCAGCTTTTGGCTTGTGGTCGGCTGGCCGGCGCGCCATCCTGCGGGCCGCACAGCGCAGCTTGGGGGGGTGGTGACGGTGTGATCATGGATCCGGTGCTCGTCGACGACTGGCATCCGGTCGTGAGCTGCGACGAACTCGGGGGGCGAAGGGTGGTGGCCGCGCGCCTCCTGGGCGAGGACATCGTGGTCTGGCAGGCCGACGGGCGGCCGCTCGCCTGGCAGGACCTGTGCGTGCACCGCGGCACGCGGCTTTCGCTCGGCCGGGTCGAGGGCTGCACGCTGCAATGCGCGTATCACGGCTGGGTCTATGACGCCGACGGGCAGTGCGTCCGCATCCCCGCGCTGCCCAACGTGCCGCCACCGCGCAAGGCGCGTGTGAAGACCTACCACGCCATCGAGCGCTACGGCCTAATCTGGGTCAGCCTCGGCAAGCCGACGCAGGACGTGGCGCCCTTTCCCGAGTGGGAGGCGATCGACTTCCGCAAGCTCCTGTGCGGCCCCTATCCAGTCGAGGCGAGCGGACCGCGGATCGTCGAGAACTTTCTCGATGTCGCCCACTTTCCGTTCGTGCACGAGAGCATCCTGGGCACGCCGGAACGGCCTGAGATCTCCGACTACGAGGCGGTCATCAACGATCAGGGCGTCGAGGCGCGGGGGGTTCGGGTCTACCAGCCCGACCCCTACGGCACCGGCCAGGGCGACTGGGTGTCCTACACCTATCGTGCCTTGCGTCCGCTCACCGCCTATCTACTCAAGGAATCGACTGGCCCGCGGTTTTCGATCCTGCTCACCATCACGCCGCACGAGCCGGCGCGGAGCACGGCCTGGATGTGGATGGCAATGGACTACGGTCACGAGATCCCCGAGGCCGACCTGATCGCCTGGCAGGACCGAATCTTCGCGCAGGATCGGCCGATCGTGCAGTCGCAGCGGCCGGAGCTGCTGCCGCTCGATCTCGCTGCCGAACTCAACGTGCGGGCCGACCGCACCGCGGTGATGTATCGCCGCTGGCTGCGGCAACTGGGCTTAAGTTTCGGCACGGCCTGAGAACAGCGTCTCGATGCACCCTTGCCCCCACCATCGGACCGAGAAGCAGCCATGAGAAACGATCCGATCCGCCTCGGCCTCGCCGCCGTGGTCGCTCTTGCCATCCACGCGCCGGCGGCCTGGGCCGCGGAGCGGCCGAGCGTGGCGCTCGTATTGATCGGCCCGAAGAACGACAATTCCTGGGCCGATGCCGCCTATCGCGCGCTCGAGGCCGAACAGAGCAAGGGCAGCAAGGTTGCATTTGCCGAGTCGGTCGCTGACGCCGACGCTGCCCGGGTGATGCGCGACTTTGTCGACCAGGGCTTCGATGTGATCGTCGCGCACAGCTTCAGCTACCAGGATGCGGTGTTCGAAGTCGCGGCCGAGGCGCCCGGGACGACTTTCGCCTGGGCCGGCGGCATCGGCCACACCGCCAAGAACGTCGCCGACTACGACCAGCCGTTCTACGAGCCGGCCTACCTCGTGGGCATCCTCGCGGGGCACGTGTCGCGATCGGGGCATCTTGGCGCGCTCTACGGCTTCGACATTCCGGTTTGCCACGCGATGGGCGAGGCCATGCTCGCGGGCGCGAAGACCGAGAACCCGAACGCCACCCTCTCGGTGACCGCGGTCGGCGAGTGGGGGGGACGTTTCGGCGGCCAAGGAAGCAGGGCTCGCCCAGGTCGACACCGCCGGCGTCGATTATTGGATCGGCTGCGGCGAAGGCCCGACGTTAGGCTCGATCGAAGCGGCCAAAGCCAAGGGAGGCTATGCGACCGGATATGTCGGCGACATGTCGGCGTTGGGGCCCGAGGTCGTGCTCGCCAGCATCGTCTGGAACATGGAGCCGATCTTCGACCGGCTGATTGAGGAGACCGCCAAGAGTGCCTTCGAGGGCGAGCCGATCCGCTACGGCATCAAACAGGGTGCCCTCGACATCGCAATCAATCCCAAGCTCGTCGCGAAGGTGCCGGCCGATGCCATGGCCGCGGTCGACGGGGCGCGCGCGGCGATCAGGGCCGGCACGCTCGAGGTGCCGTTCGTCGCCCAGTAGTGGCGGGCGACGCCGCACCCGTGGGCGGGGCGGCCGCCCTCCTCGAGCTCCGCGGGATCACAAAGCGGTTTCCCGGCGGCACGCTCGCCAGCGATGGCGTGGACCTCGAGCTGCGCGAGGGCGAGATTCTGGCGCTGCTCGGCGAGAACGGCGCCGGCAAGTCGACGCTGATGAGCATCCTTTACGGCCTCTACCGGCCGGATGCCGGCGAGCTCAGGCTGCGCGGCCGCCCCTTGCGTTTCCGCACGCCGCGCGATGCCATCCGCCACGGACTCGGCATGGTGCACCAGCACTTCATGCTGGTTTCGACCTTCACGGTTGCCGAGAACCTGGTGCTCGGCCGACGCTCGCCGCGCCCGCCGCTGCTTGAGGACCGGCAGGCGGTCGCGCTGCGTATCGGTGAGCTGGCACGGCGCCACGGCCTCGCGGTCGACCCGGAGGCGCGCATCGACCAGCTCTCGGTCGGGCAGCAGCAGCGGGTCGAGATTCTCAAAGCGCTCTATCGCGGCGCCGAGATCCTGATCCTCGACGAGCCCACGGCCGTGCTCACGCCGCAGGAGGTCGACGAGCTTTTGGCGATCCTCCGCTCGCTCGCGGCCTCCGGCAGCTCGATCGTGTTCATCACCCACAAGCTCGGCGAGGCGCTGCGGCTCGCCGACCGCATCGCGGTGCTTCGCCAAGGCCGGCTGGTCGCGACCTTGCCGGTCGGCTCGACCGACGCCGCCACCCTTGGGCGGCTCATGGTCGGGCACGAGGTCGGTGCCAATGTGGCACAGCGCGCGGGTGGACGCGGCGAGCCTCGCATGGAGCTCCAAAGTGTCGAGGCGGCGACGGATCGTGGGATCGTCGCCCTGCACGGCATCGACCTCGTGGTCCACGCTGGGGAGATCGTCGGGATCGCCGGAGTAGACGGCAACGGCCAGCGCGAGCTCGAGGAGGTCATCGCCGGCCTGCGTCCATCGCAGGCCGGCCGCGTGTTGCTGGCCGGGCGCGACGTGACCCTGGCGCGGCCGCGGAAGCGTTTCGCCGCGGGGCTCGGCTATGTCGCCTCCGACCGCTATGGCCGCGCGCTGCTGCGCGACTTCGCCATCGCCGACAACCTCGTGGTGGAGCAGATCGACCGGCCGCCATTCAGCCGTGGCGGCATCCTCGATCGTGAGGCGATCGCGCGGCATGCGCGCCGGCTGGTCGAAGCGTTCGGCATCACGGCGGCATCCGTCGAGACTCCCGCCGGGTGGCTTTCCGGGGGCAAC
Organism: Pseudomonadota bacterium; assembly: GCA_046727895.1. Lineage (GTDB taxonomy): Bacteria > Pseudomonadota > Alphaproteobacteria > Geminicoccales > Geminicoccaceae > DATAOG01. Next base: position 15,256 of record JBKPDM010000569.1, read on the forward strand.
GCGCAGAAGCTCGTGCTGGCCCGCGCGCTCTCCCAGGAGCCGGTCGTGCTGCTGGTATGCCAGCCGACCCGGGGGCTCGACGTCGGCGCGCTTGAGCATGTTCACGGCGAGCTCCTGCGCCACCGGGATGCCGGCATGGCAATCCTTCTGATCTCGACCGAGCTGGACGAGGTGATGGCGCTCTGCGATCGGATTCTCGTGCTCTACGGGGGACGGATCATCGGCGAGCGGGCCGCCGCCGAGACGCGCGCGTCGGAACTGGGACTGCTCATGGGGGGCCGGCAGCCGGCGCCTAAGGCCCTCGCATGACGCGCGCGCTCATTGCCCCACTGGTCGGTGCCGCGGTCGGGCTCCTCGTCGGCGCGCTGATCATCGCGGCCTCGGGCGCGGACCCGCTTACCGCTTACGGGGCGCTCGTGCGCAGCGCGCTCGGCGGGCCGCGCCAGCTCACCGAGACGGTGCTCAAGGCCGCCCCGCTGCTCACGATGAGCCTCGGCCTGGTCGTGGCGTTCCGCTGTCGGATCTGGAACATCGGCGGCGAGGGCCAGTATTTCATGGGCGCACTGGCCGGCACGGTGGTCGGGCTCTTCGGCCAGGCGAGCCTGCCCGCCTGGCTGCTGATCCCGCTCATGCTCGCGGCCGGTCTCGCTGGCGGTGCGCTCTGGGCGGGGCTCGCCGCCTGGCTCAAGCTCGCCTTCGGGATCAACGAGATCATTGCTACGATCATGCTCAACTTCGTGGCGACCTACACCGTCTCGTATTTGGCGCGCGGGCCCTTGCGTGACCCGACGAGCTTCCTACCGCAGAGCGCCAGGCTCGAGGGCGCGGCCCGACTGCCGACGCTCCCGGGCAGCCGCATCCACTTCGGAGTCCTGATCACGCTCCTGCTCGTGCCCGCGGTCTACGTCCTGCTCTGGAAGACGACCTTCGGCTTTCGGCTGCGCGCCATCGGGTCGAGCGCCAGCGTCGCCCATGCGACCGGCATGAACGTGCAGGCCGGCATCGCGCTCGCCTTCCTGTGCAGCGGCGCGCTTGCCGGCCTCACCGGGATCGTCGAAGTGAGCGCGATACACGCCCGGCTCAAGGACGGCATCTCCGGCGATTATGGGTTCACTGGGATCCTCGTGGCGCTGCTCGGTCGGTTGCACCCGGTGGGGGTGCTGCTTGCCGCCTCGTTCTTCGCGCTCCTGACCATCGGCACGCAGAGCATGCATATCAGTCGGGGCCTGCCGATCGCGCTCGCCCAGGTGCTCCAGGTCGTGATCATCCTGGCGATGCTGATCGCCGACGCGCTCGCCCGTCGCTGGTGGCGCGACCCGTGAGCGCGCTCGATTCGCTGCTCACGACCGGCTTTCTGATCGGGATGCTCGCGGCCGGCGTCCGGCTTGCCATCCCGACCCTGCTCGCCGCCTTAGGCGAGATCGTGACCGAGCGGGCGGGCGTGCTCAACCTCGGCCTCGAGGGGATCATGCTGACGGGGGCGCTCGGCGGCTTCATGGCCACGAGCTGGGCCGAGCAGGCCCTGCCACCGGCCGCTCTGGAGCTCGCGCCGTGGTTGGGGCTGGGTGCCGGGATCTTCGCCGGGGTGCTCATGGGCCTCCTCATGGCCGTGCTCAGCGTCTCGCTGAGGACTGATCAGGTCGTGGCCGGCATCATGCTGGTGGCCCTCGGGCAGGGAGCCACCACTTACATCTATCGCCAGACGTTCGGCAGCCTGACAGCGCACATCGCCCAGATGGCGCCGGTGCCGGTGCCGGGGCTCGCGGACCTGCCAGTCGTCGGCCAGGTGATGTTCGCGCACGACCCGGCGACCTATCTCAGCCTCGCCATCCTGGTCGGCGTCTGGTTCCTCCTGTTCCGCACTACCTGGGGGTTGGCGCTGCGAGCGGTCGGCGAGCATCCGGCGGCCGCCGACACGGCCGGGATCGATGTCGCGCGCACCCGTTACGCCGCCGTGCTGATCGGTGGCGCGCTTGCCGGTCTGGGCGGGGCCGTGCTGACCGTGGCGCAGCTCGGCATCTTCAAGGAAGGCATCACCGCGGGACGGGGTTGGATCGCCGTGGCGCTAGTGATCTTCGCGCGCTGGCGGCCGGGCCTGGCGCTCGCCGGCGCGCTGCTGTTTGGCTGTGCCACTGCGCTGCAGTTTCGGCTCCAGGCGCTGAATCTGCCCTGGCTGCCCTACGAGGTCCTGCTGATGCTGCCCTATCTCCTGACCTTGCTGGCGCTGCTGCGGGCGCGCACGGAGGGCAGAGCTCCGGCTGCGCTTGGCACGCCCTATGCCAAGGAGTGAGGCGGCCGCGGGCAGCTGCTGCGGGCGCGCCCTCGCGCGCCACCGCGGGTGTGTCGGTCATGGTTGTATGCCTCCAGTCGTTTGGTGGTTGGTCACTCCTTGCTTCGGCCCCTCATCAAAGGACCGCATACGGGCTGGCAGACGAGGGTCGGATGTGATTCAATCCGCTGCGCAATGCAGCGGAGAGGTGCGATGGCGGTGCGGCCGGGGTTGTTCGATCTGGATCGGCGCTATGCGGCGTTGTCGGCGGCGGGGATCCGCTCGAGCGGCTGGCGCTGGTGGTCGACTTCGAGTTGTTTCGCGACGAGCTCGAGGCGGCGCTGGCGCGCTCGGATCGGGCCAAGGGCGGCCGCCCGCCCTACGATGCCGTCCTGATGTTCAAGGTGCTGGTGCGGCAAACGCTCAATACGCTATCCGCGACCGGCTCTCGTTCATGCGCTTGCTGGGGCTCGCCCTCGAAGATCGGGTGCCGGATGCCAAGACGATCTGGCTGTATCGTGAGCAGCTGACCAAGGCGGGCGCGATCGAGCGTTTGTTCGAGCGCTTCGATGCCGCCTTGCGCGCCGCCGGCTATCTTG
>JBKPDM010000570.1:0-1666 GCA_046727895.1 Pseudomonadota bacterium
GAATCGGATTGATCTCCGTGATCACCCGCCCTACGGGCTGGGAGTCGTAGCGTCGGAACAGCTCCGTGAGCTTCCCGAGCAACGCCGTCCGCTGCGTGAGCTTGGGCGTGTACTGCGGCCGCCAGCGCCCCCGCAAGGAGCGGACGCGCCGAAAGTCGAAGCCCAGGAATCCAAACGCCTCTCCCTGACCTAGGTCCACGATCCGGCTCTTGGCCTCGTTCAGTCGTAGATCGAGCGTGACGAGCTCCTCTCGGAGCCGCCGGTCCACCGCCTTTAGCAGCCACGCCTGTCGACGGTACCCGTCCACGAGGATCACCAGGTCGTCGGCGTAGCGCGCATACTCCACGCGCGCCCACTCGCCGTCCCGGGTCACCTCCTTGGCCCGCTCCAGCATCGCCTCTACCTCGGTGAGGTAGATGTTCGCCAAGAGCGGCGAGATCACCCCGCCTTGGGGGACCCCGCGTTTCCCGGAGGCCTTCAGCATCAGCCTGAGCACATGCAGGATCTCGGGATCCTGAACCCGACGGGCTACCTTGCCGAGCAGCAGGTCGTGCCGCACGGTGTCGAAGTAGGCCGCCAAATCCACGTCGATCACCCGCGTCTTGCCAGACACAATGGCCTGAGCCACTCGGGCCACCGCCTCGTGCGCCGTCCGCTGAGGCCGATAGCCGTACGACCCGGCGCAGAAGTCCGCCTCGAAGATGGGCTCCATGATGAGTTTGAGCGCCCCCTGTACCACCCGGTCCCGAATCGCCGGTATCCCCAGCACGCGGACCTTGCCCCCGCGCTTGGGAATCTCGACGCGCCGGTTCCGCAGCGGCCGGTAGGTGCGTGTGACCAGTTCGTCCCGCAGTTGCACCAGCCACCCCTCGACGCCGCCGGCCTCAATCGCCGCGAACGTGACCCCGTCGATACCCGGAGCCCCGTTGTGCTTCTTGGCGATCTCGTAGGCGGCCCGAAGCGTCTCCAGCTTGGCCACGTGGACGTACAGGCCCCAGAACCGCTTGGTCTTCTCAGCCTTCGCCTCGTCGTACAGCCTCCGCTTCAGGTCCTGCAGACTGATGGACGCCATTGTCAGGTCGCCCCTGCCTTCCATGTGGTCGGAGGCATTACCGAACAGCAGGGCCCCTTCGCTCCGCGAGCATTACCCCGCCTCATCGCTACTCCGGGCCCCTCCGCCACCCTCTCGCCTGCCGCCCACTTCCCAGGAGCGCTGGTTATAGGGCAGCGCGTGCTCCGCCGCCTTCGCGGTGGGGCGAGGAGGGCTTCTCCAGTTGCTCGACGCGTCCTTGTCCCCGTGCTGTCGCTCTCACCCCGCCGGAGTGGCCCACCGCGCCAACCAGCCTGCGGCGGTCCATGCTGCCTTCGCCCTCCCATCAAGGACTCGGCCTCCGGAATTTCGCTCTTTCGAGGCTACCTGTGCGTTCACTCACGTTACGGCCCGGAAACTCGCTGGCCATCCTGATGATGGCGGTGTCGATGGGCTTCAGGGCGTCAGTTTCCCTCCGCCCTGCCATCCAAGCTACGGGGCCTCTGGCTCTTGCCCCGACAGGACTGACTCCCGCTGAACGCGCCCGCCTTCACTGGACGCACGATGGGATGAAAGCGGCTGGCCTCGCGCTCGACGTGGTGGCATATCGTGCCCCACAAGAGCTACACGCGGTCG
>JBKPDM010000571.1:0-3678 GCA_046727895.1 Pseudomonadota bacterium
CTTCGAATCGGCGCCGTGCTCGATGCAGAAGCCGGCATCGGCGTAGGCGTGGATCAGCGAGAACGGCTGGCCCAGGTCGCCGACGATCGCCAGGTGCTGCGGGTGACGAGTGAAGCGCATCAGCAGGACGTCGCCCGGCGCCGCCTCGGGGATGGACTTGCAGACGAGGTGCTGCTCGCAGAGCGCGCGGAGCTGCTGGCCGTCGGGGATGCGGCCGTAGGCGCGGGTGTCGAAGTCGAGCAGGCCAAGCTCCCGCCCGACGCCAATGATCAACCCGCCGCAGTCGACGGCGACGCCCTTGAGCCGGCCCTGGTGGCGCCAGGGCGTGCCGAGCCACTCGCGCGCCTCTGCGCATGGAGGTAGCTCCTGGCTGTCTGCGAAGCTTTGGGCAGCCGGTTGCCTTGGCCAGCGAGGAGCCCCGGCGCGAAGCATCCAAATCGTAGGTAGAGCGAGGCCCGTTTTGATGTGCGTCAATGCCGCCGCGCGCCAGAACATGGGAGTTACGCCACGACCCGGCGCGGCGCCCCGCCGTAACCGGGGATGGCCGCTTTTGGGAGAGATGATCGTGCTGGTCAAAGACATCATGACGCGCGGGGCCACCATCGTCGGCCCGGACTTCCCCCTGGCCACGGCGGCGCGCCTGATGCGCGACCACGACATTGGCTGCCTGTTCGTCGTCGAGGACGAACGCCTGGTCGGCGTGCTCACCGATCGGGACATCCTGGTGCGCGGCGTCGCCGAGGCGCTCGACCCGATCTATAACGTCGTCCGCCATGCGATGTCGGCGGGCGCAACCGTCTGCCTCGTCGACGACACGATCCACCAGGCGCGGCGTCTCATGATCGCGAAGCGGGTCAAACAGCTGCCCGTACTGGACCGGCGAGATCGACTCGTTGGGTCAGTGTCCATCAGCGAGCTCACCGCCCTTGTGGGAGAGTCGGTCGAAGGCGCGAATGTCAAAGTCGAGCGGGCAGAGCTCCCTGCCGAGGATCAGCCCGTTCCAGTCAACGGCCGTGCGTCTGAGCCGCCGCGGGCGGCGCCTCGGCGGCCGACCTTTTCGCATCCCGGCCAGGATCTCGGAAACATCAACTCTGCACATCGGGGTAGCTCAGCACCTGGTCGGTCCCCGGGACGTGCGGAAAGCCCCGGAAGTTGACCACGTGTCGAACTTCGTCTTGCAGGTCGCGAAGGTCTTGTCGCAGCCGGGGCGGATGGTGAAGGCGTCGCCCGCCTGCAGCGAGTAGAGCGCCGGCAGGAACAGCGTGAGCGTGCCAGTTGCCGCGTCCCAGCTGCGCACGGCCACGGTCTGGCCGGCGTCGGCGCCGCCGGTCCAGGTCAGCTCGCCGCCGTCGTACCAGCTGGTCGGCTGGGCCAGCGACGTCTCGAACGCCGTCGCGCTCGTGACCGCGGTGACCGTGCCGCTCTCCTCGAGCGCCGCGAGGTCGACGCCGCAGCGGGCATCGCCGAGATCGGCCGCGCAGTCGGGCGTGTAGAGCTCGCCCACGGTCATCTGCAACCGCTGGGTCATGCCGCGCAGCTCGGCGACGTACATGCCGTCCCGGATCATCACCTCGCCGAGCCAGCCACGCCGGAACTTCAATATGCCGTGCGCCAGGTTCTTGTAGTTGACGAGGAACATACGGATCTCGGCAAAGTCGTACTTGCCGGCCCGCAGGTCCTCCTCGGTGATCCCATCGTCCGAGAACGCGCTCTCGACGTCGAGGTTGTCGACCGCGAGGTCGGCCGCGCCCCGGATCGCCGTGCGCGTGTAGCCGCTCGCCGCCTTGTAGGTGACGCCGTCGACCTCGAGGTCGCGGACGTGGTCTGTGAAGCCGACCACTTCACCGTCGCGGCGCGTGATCTGCCAGCAGGTGACGAGCGTGGTCACCTCGCCTGCCAGATGCTGGGCGAGCGCTGTGCTGATGGTCTTCAACGTCAGATCCTGAGCTCGACGATCGGGATCTGCTGCCAGCGGTGCAGCTTGAAGCTCTCAATCGTGACCGCCATGTGGTCGGTGTCGAACCGCACCGGCACGTCGAGCTCGAAGTCGGCGGTGATCGCCACGCCCGCAGCCGGCGCCGCCGTGAACGTGACGATGCCGGCGGTCACATCGACCGACCAGCCCGAAAGCTGCTCAACGCCGTCCTTGTAGACGCGCACCGTGCCGGCAACCGGCTTGGTGATCGTGCGCACCTCGATGACGCTGCCCGAGGGATAGCGTTTGACTAGCTGAAACTGAGTCTCGGCGTCGTCCCCGGTGCCGATCAGTTGGCCGGTTGCCTTGTAGTCGGTCCAGTCCTTGAACCGGAAGCCGTAGGCTTTGCCCTTGCGGGCGCGGAAGAACGCGATCAACTCGTCCAGCTGCGCCTGGTTCTTGAGCCCGCTCGCCACGTCCCAGCGGCCACGCGCCTCGGCCCAGTCGACATTGCGCTGCTCGTGGCCCGCGCCGGTCACCACCACCGTGGTCGCGAACTCGGGCCCGCCCGTCGCGCCATAGGCGATGTTGTCCGGGAAACGGACCTCGTGGAAACCTGTCATCGCCTTCCCCGCAGCAGCACGATGGCGTAGACGGATGATCCAAGTGGAGAGGAACCGCCATGCTGACTGCTGAACAGATCACCGAGTATCGCGAGAAGGGTCGTGTGGTGCCGGACCTATTGGTAACCTAAATCCGCCTGACCTCATCGAGTTAACGTGACAATGCCCTATCTTCGACCCTCCAGAACCTGAAGGAAATAATCCGGTGCGCCGATCTGGCCGCCCTTTGAGGCGGCCTGCAGTCCGTCGAAAGCCGGATCGTCCGAGGACGCCAGGCAAAGCGGCGCCGCCGGCGCGATCGGCATCAAGAGCTCCAGCGAATGGATATCAAGTTGGCGCAGGGCGTAGCTGCAGGTATCGCCACCGGCGACACAGACCCTGCCGATCCCGGTCTCCTCAAGCAGCGCACGAAGGATGAGGCCCTGCTGCCTGGCGATCATTTTGCCGGTTTCGCTTTGATCGATGCCCAGTTCGCGGACCCTGTCCACGGTCTTCTTGATAATCGGGTCGTCGGGACCGAGTGTGGCGAAAAGCAATGGGTTCCGGCCCTCGCTGAGATGCGCCAGCGCCTCTCTGATCGCCTTGTTGCGTTCGTCTTTCGCGGCCGTCTCATCGACCAGGCGCTCGGTATTGAGTGCAACGCCACCGAAGCCGTGCGCTAAGGCATAATTGATCTGCTCAGCTGTATTGGCCGCGGCGCTCCCCGAAATAACGATCATCTTTTCAGCCGGCCCGATCGGCGGAAACTCTGGCGGATTATCGACCAGCCCGTTTTTCCGCCAGTAGCGCGCCATCGCATATTCGAATCCGGAGGAACCGATGGCGAAAATTGTTCCTTTCTCGGACTTCTCGTGCAGCAATTGGCCGATATCGAAAAGGTGCTTGTCGTTAAGTGTATCGAAAAGAACGATATCTGCGCCGTCCGCCAGGCACCGGTCGAAGCGGTCCGAAACCGCCTGCCGGGATTCCTCCAGGTGAACCAGGTCTATGAGCGCTACCGACTTATCCGACATTTTGGAGAAGTGCACTCGGATGTCGCTTTCGTCCATCGGTGTGATCGGATGTTTGCTCATCACCGGATGGCGGTCCAGGCGGTACCTCTGGTCACCGTAGACGGTGAAATGGTTGCCGAAAGCGATA
>JBKPDM010000572.1:0-9853 GCA_046727895.1 Pseudomonadota bacterium
AGAGACAGCTCCTGGCGACGTCCGAGGGATAGGGCGAGGAACGGGCATAGGCCGGGCTGGTCGTGAAGCCGATCTGGTTGTTGACGATCAGATGGATCGTGCCGCCGGTGCGGTAACCCTTGAGCTCCGACATCTCGAAGCCCTCGTGCACCACGCCCTGGCCGGAGAACGCGGCGTCGCCGTGCAGGAGAAGGCCCATGACCCGCGACCGCTCGGTGTCGCCCTTCTGGGTCTGCTTGGCGCGTACCTTGCCGAACACCACCGGGTTGACCGCCTCGAGATGGGACGGGTTGGCGGTCAGACTGAGATGAACCCGGCCGCCGTCGGGCAGCTCGCGATCGGTCGAGGTGCCGAGGTGGTACTTGACGTCGCCCGAACCGAGCACGTCGTCGGTCACGGCCGCGCCCTGGAACTCGGCGAAGATGGCCGTGTATGGCTTGCCCATCACGTTGGCGAGCACGTTGAGGCGGCCGCGATGGGGCATGCCGATCACGATCTCGTCGACGCCGAGCTCGACCGATTTGCGGATGATCGCCTCGAGCGCCGGCACGGCGCTCTCGCCACCGTCGAGACCGAAGCGCTTGGTGCCGGGGAACTTGACGTGCAGGAAGCGCTCGAAGCCCTCGGCCAGGACCAGCTGCTCGAGGATTTCGCGTTGCTCCTCGGCGCCGGGACGCAGCAGATTGTGCGAGCCTTCCATGCGCGCCTGGATCCAGGCCTTCTGGTCCGGATGCTGAATGTGCATGAACTCGACGCCGACCTTGGCGCTGTAGGTCTGGCGCAGGATCTCGACGATCCGGCGCAGGCTCGCCTTCTCCAGGCCGAGGACGTTGTCGAGGAAGAACTCGCGGTCCAGATCGGCCTCGGAGAAGCCGTAGGAACGGGGGTCGAGCTCCGGGTGCTGATCGCTGCCGACGAGGCCGAGAGGGTCGAGATTGGCGAGCAGGTGACCGCGAACCCGATAGGCGCGGATCAGCATCACGACCCGCAGATGATCGAGGATCAGCCGCCTCGAGCGTTCGCTGCCAAGATCGACGATCTCGCCGCCGAGCGCGGCGGCCGGGACCAGCGCCGGAGCCAGCCCGTCGCCCGGCCGCGGGTGTGTGGCGGCGCGGCTACGCTCGAACAGCGCCCGAGTCTCCGGGCCGAGCTCGTCGAAATAGGTGCGCCAGCTCGGGTCGACTGCGCCCGGATCGGCGAGATAACGGGCGTACAGGTCCTCGATGAAGGCGCCATTGCCGCCGTAGAGGAATGCGGTCTGCTCAAGTTCGAGTCGCTTGGCCATGGCTCCGGCTCTAGGCTTTATCGCTGCTCTGCCCTTGGTCCGGCAGAGGCCAGCTCGGTGAGCGCATAGATGGCGCCGAGCAAGCGCAAATTCTAGCTCAGCCGCGCATCGCCTCGAGCATCGCCTGACCGATCGTCGCCGGGCTTTCGGCCACGCGGATGCCCGCCGCGCGCATCGCCTCGATCTTCTCCTCGGCGCCGCCTTTGCCGCCCGCGATGATTGCGCCTGCATGACCCATCCGTCGCCCCGGCGGCGCGGTCCGGCCGGCGATGAACCCGACCACCGGCTTCGGCGTGGCCGAGGCCCTGATAAGGGCCGCCGCCTCCTCCTCGGCGCTGCCCCCGATCTCGCCGATCATCACCATCCCCTCGGTCTCGGGGTCGGCCAAAAACAGCTCGAGGCAATCGGTGAAGCTCGTGCCGTTGACGGGATCACCGCCGATGCCGATGCAAGTGCTCTGACCGAGGCCGACCGCGGTAGTCTGCGCCACGGCTTCGTAGGTCAACGTCCCGGAGCGGGAAACGATCCCGATCTTGCCACGCTTGTGAATGTGACCGGGCATGATGCCGATCTTGCACGCCTCCGGCGTGATGATGCCGGGGCAGTTGGGTCCGATCAGGCGCGAGCGCGAGCCCGCCAGAACCCGCTTCACCCGGATCATGTCGAGCACCGGGATGCCCTCGGTGATGCACACGATCAGCGCGACGCCGGCGTCGATCGCTTCGAGGATCGCGTCCGCCGCGAACGCCGCAGGGACGTAAATGACCGAGGCGTCGGCGCCCGTCCGCCCGACCGCTTCGGCGACCGTATCGAACACCGGGAGCCCCAGGTGCTTGCTGCTGCCGCCCTTGCCGGGGGTCACGCCGCCGACCATGCGGGTGCCGTAGGCGATCGCCTGCTCGGAATGGAACGTGCCCTGCGAGCCGGTGAAGCCCTGGCAGATCACCTTGGTGTCGCGGTCGACCAGCACCGACATCAGGCAGCCTTTCCAACGGCGCCGACGATCTTGTCGGCCGCGTCGGCGAGGTCGCTCGCCGCCGTGATTGGCAGGCCGGACTCGCCGAGAATCTGTTTGCCCAGCTCGACGTTGGTGCCCTCCAGCCGCACCACCAGCGGCACGCCAAGGTTGACCTCGCGGGCCGCCGCCACCACGCCCTCGGCGATCACGTCGCAGCGCATGATACCGCCGAAGATGTTGACCAGCACGCCCTCGACGTGCGGGTCCGAGAGCAGCAGCTTGAAGGCTGCGGTCACCCGCTCCTTGGTCGCCCCGCCGCCAACGTCGAGGAAATTGGCCGGCGCCCCGCCATAGAGCTTGATGATGTCCATCGTCGCCATCGCCAGTCCGGCGCCGTTGACCATGCAGCCGATGTTGCCGTCGAGCTTGATGTAGTTGAGGTCGTGCCGGCTCGCCTCGATCTCGCGCGGATCCTCCTCGTCGAGATCGCGCAGCTCGACGACCCGCGGCTGGCGGTAGAGAGCGTTGCTGTCGAAGTTCATCTTGGCATCGAGTGCCACCAGATCGCCACCGGCGGTGACAACCAGGGGATTGATCTCGAGCAGGCTCGCGTCGAGCTCGGTGAACGCCCGATAGATGCCCCTGATGAAGCTCACGGCCTTGCTCACCTGCCGACCCTCGAGGCCCACCCCGAAGGCGATCTGGCGGCCATGGAACGGCTGAAAGCCGATCGCGGGATCAATGCCGACCTTGATGATCTTCTCGGGCGTGCGCGCCGCGACCTCCTCGATCTCGACCCCGCCCTCGGTCGACGCCATCAGGGTCACGCGTGACGTCGCCCGGTCGATCACTGCGCCGAGGTAGAGTTCGCGCGCGATCTGGCAACCGTCCTCGATGTACACGCGGCGGACCTGGCGACCCTCAGGTCCGGTCTGGTGGGTGATCAGCGTCATGCCGAGGATCTGTTCGGCCAGCTGGCGGACTTCCTCGACCGACCTGGCGAGCTTGACACCACCGCCCTTGCCGCGCCCGCCCGCGTGGATCTGCGCCTTGACCACCCAGATCGGGCCGCCAAGCTCGCGCGCCGCGCCCTCGGCGTCCTCCGGCGTGTACGCGACCTGACCGCGCAGGAGGCCGACGCCATAATCCTTGAGCAGGGCCTTGGCCTGGTATTCGTGGATGTTCATGCCGGCTCCGACTCCGCAGGCTGCTCAAGTGGACGACACCAGGCGCGCGCCTCGGAGTCGGCAGCGCCGCTACAGCTCGACCGCGGCGCAGAGCTGACGGACCGCCTCGACGGAGGCGTCGAACGCCGCCCGCTCGTCCGCGTTCAGCTCGATCTCGACGATGCGCTCGACGCCGCCCGCACCGATCACGACCGGGACCCCGACGTAGTAGCCCCGGACGCCATAGGCGCCGTCCAGGTGCGCAGCACAGGGCAGCACGCGCTTTTGATCGAGGAGGTAGGCCTCGGCCATCTGAATCGCCGCCGCGGCGGGCGCGTAAAACGCCGAGCCGGTCTTCAGGAGCTTGACGATCTCGCCGCCGCCGTCGCGCGTGCGCTGGACGATCGCATCGATCCGCTCCCGCGTCGTCCAACCCATCCCCACCAGGTCCGGCAGGGGGATGCCGGCGACCGTCGAGTAGCGCACCAGCGGCACCATGCTGTCGCCGTGGCCGCCGAGCACGAAGGCGCTCACATCCTCGACCGACACGCCGAGCTCCTCGGCCAGGAAGTAGCGGAAGCGGGCCGAATCGAGCACACCCGCCATGCCGACCACCCGATTGGCCGGCAGGCCGCTCACCTTCTGCATCACCCAGACCATCGCATCGAGCGGGTTGGTGATGACGATGACGAAGGCGCCAGGGCAGTGCTGCTTGATGTTGCTGGCGACCGTCTTGATCACACCGGCATTGGTCGCGATCAGGTCGTCACGGCTCATGCCGGGCTTGCGCGGAATGCCGGCGGTGACGATCACCACGTCGGCGCCGGACAGCGCCTCGGCATAGCTGTTGGTGCCGGAGATTGCCGCGTTGACGCCGTGGACCGGCGTCGATTCCACCAGGTCCAGCGCCTTCCCGGCCGGCATTCCCTCGACGATGTCGAACAGCGCGACGTCGCCGAGCTCCTTCTGGGCGGCCAGCAGGGCGAGCGTGCCGCCGATCTGGCCGGCACCGATGAGGGCGAGTTTTCTGCGAGCCATGGGCAGCGCCGGTGCCTGGTAATGGACCCACGCCGGGGTCGAACCCGGCGCCGCTGTTGTAGCGAAGCCACGCGCCGACGGCAAGGTCTGGCCGGCGGGCCGTCCGGCAAGCCGCCCGAGCGGCCCGGTCTCAGCTCATTCAGACCACCAGGGCGCCGTTGTTGACCGCAGCCTGGGCGGCGCCATCGCCGGTGGCCACGCCGGTCGAATCGACCAGGGTGAGAAAGGGTGCCGGAGCGAAGTTGGCGCCCGGGCCATCGACGTCCACGCTGACCGCTAAGTTGCTGCCGGCCGCCGGGGTAAACTGCACGAAGTTGTCGATGTTCGACGCCGTGGCACCCTGCAGCAGCTGGCTGAAATCGAGCTTATCGCCCTGATTTGCATTGAAGCCGGTGATCTGATCGCCACTCTGGGCAGGCGAGGAATAGACAAACGAGTCGGCGCCAGGACCACCGGTCAGCGTGTCGTTGCCGATGGAGCCGCCCAGGATGTCATTGCCCGGACCGCCGTCCAGCTTGTCGTTGCCGGAATCGCCAAACAGGATGTCATTGCCATCGAGGCCGGAGATCGTGTCGTCGACCAGGGGCTGGCCGATCAGCGTGTCGTTGCCCGCCGTGCCGACCTCGGTGGCGGTCCCACTGAGATCGGCGCTGACCACGAAGGGACTGCTCGCGGAGCCGTGCTGGTCGACCAGCGTGACGTCGATCTGCCGCAGGCCTTTCACCGGCGCAGCGTCGAGCGCCACGCTCCGCAAGATCTGCTCGTAAGCCTGGATTGATGCCGTGCCTTCGAACACCAGGCTGGATGGCGTGCTGGTCACCAGATCGACGCCGGTGTTGGCAAGCGAACCGTTGAACGCGAGGGTGTCGCCCGGCTGAGAGTGCGAAGGATCCAGCGCGACCGACACGCGGCTGAGGTTGGTGTCGTCGGGGTCGGTGATCGTGGCATCACTCAATGTCACGTGGACCGCGCCGGCGGTAAAAGTCGTCCCGCTCGTGCCGGGTCCGACGTCGATCAGGACGTCGTTGAAGTCGTTGTCGCCGCCGCCACTGAGCAGCTTGTCTTCGAAGCCGATCGTGAGCCCCGTGTGGTCGGGCTGGAGGCCCGAGACCACGTGGCCCAGCCCATCGGGGTTCAGTGGGTTGACGTTCGGCGAGTCCTGCGTCGGATCGGCAGTAAAGAAGACGTTGCCAGCGATCTTCTGGCCATCTGCGGTCAGCAGTTGGGGCGTCGGATCGAAAATCGTTGCGGCGCGGCCGTCGCTCTGGAAAACCAGGTCGGCGCCGCTCAGGTTGCCGTTGAGGGTGTAGCCTTGGGCGATCATGAACAGACCGAACTCCTGCCCCGGATGCAGCTGGCTCGGATCGTACAGCTGGCTGAGCAGCACCTGATCGCCCTCGGTGAGCGGGCCGCCGCCCGGATGAACGAACGGGAAGCTCGGATCTAACTGGGCCTGCTCGATCTGGGGAAACACGATCTTGGGATCGACGATCTGGCCGTTCGGGTCGATCAGGAAGACGCCGAGCGTGTTCACGAACGACGCGAACTCGCTGTCGAATACGATCGCCGCATCGCCATTCTGGCCGAGGGTGAGGTTGTGCTGATCGACGCCGTTGATCTGGGCGTCCGGCAGCCGGACGGTCTCGCCGAGGCTCGGAAACGGCCCCGCCGACTCGAACTGCGGCGTGGTCGTGACCTCGCCCGACACGCGCTCGATGGGACCGCTCGAGCTGAAGGTCGGCGCCTGGTTCTCACTGGTCGGAGGGTGTTCACCGCCGATGAACGGAACCTGCTCGGCCAACCCTGGGAGAGGCTTGTCCTGCAGGAGGAACTCGCCGCCGCGCCCGATTTCGGTCGGCCCTTGCGGCCCGAGCGGATGCAATCCCGGCCCTATGTCGCCGGGCGCGTACGGATGGAAGCCGGCGCCGCCGCCATGCCGAGGACCGCCCGCCAGCACGATGCGGCCAATCTCGCCGCCTGTGGCGGGCACCGCGAACGGTTGTAGACTGGCCAGCAGCTGGTCGCTCGCGACCGCCGGACCGTCGGAGACCGAGAGCGTCGGCGGCAGGTGGCCCCGGGCGGCGCCGACGAACCCGGCGACATACGCCATGTTGCCATCTGGCGTGATGACCAGGAGGCCGCCGTCGACCACTAGATAGGTGGCGGTGGCAAAGTCCTGGCTCGCCAGTGCGATGTGTTGGCCGGCTTCGGCCTGAACCTGGATCCGTTGTCCTGGGACCGGATCCTCGATCCGGACGTCAGGCCCGCTCAGCTTGGCGACGTCGAGCGCCATGCCTGCGGCGCAGGCGTGGGCAATCTTCGCCAGCTGCTGATCATTAAGCCCCTCGAGCACCGGCCGCTGGAGCTCGCTCGTGGTCGGATTGACGAACGCCGAGACCGCCGCATCGGCGTGGCCGCCGTGGCCGTAGCCGACTTCATAGCGAAAGCTCTGCAGGCCCGCCTGCACGGGCGTGAAGATCACCGTGCCGTCGGGATTGAGGGCAACCTGACCGCTCGTAGGCTGGCTCGCTGCCAACAGCCGAAGCGGGTCGCCGTCGGGATCGTGATCGTATTGCAGGACCGGAATCGAGATCGCGCTGCCCTCGGCGGTCTGCACGCAGACATCGCCCGCCGTCGGTGGCCGGTTGGCCGGTGCGCCGGCTGATGGCGCCGCGCCCGCGCTCGGGGCGGTCTCGGCCTGCGCAAGATGCTCCCTTGCGTCGAGCAGCTGAGGCTCAGCCATCGAGATCTCCGTTCTCGTCCGCGCTCAAAGAGCCATACCGCATTTTCGTCGCCGCGTTTACCCTAAGATAACCTGGGTCAATGCCATTATGCAGCAATTCCGCCAACCGGCTACAGGTAGTATCACGGCGTGACTCGGGCCGTTCGGGGCAACCTGCGCAGACGATGATCCGTAAAACCATGCGGATTGGCGAGGTTCGCACCTCGATCAAACTGGAGCCGGAGTTCTGGGGCTACCTCAAGGAGGTGGCCGACAGCCGGACGATCCGCCTGTCGCGGCTGGTCAACGATGTCGCCGAAGCGACGCCGGATCGGACCAACCTCGCCTCGACGTTGCGGACCTTCTGCCTGATTCACGCGCAGCTGCGCTGGCAAGGCCTCGAGCGGGAGCTCGAGAAGCTGACGCTCGCCGGCAACACCCACGATCTGCCGCGGGTGCTCGACGCCTGCCCGCTGCCCTGCCTTCTGCTCGACGAGGAACGAACGGTCAGACGGCTGAATCAGGCGTTCGTCACCTGGCTGCACGTCGATGGCCGGGGCGTTCTCGGCCAGCGGCTGGACAACCTGATGATCTTGCGCGGCCCCGGCATGCCGCAGTTGTGGCAGCGGGTGTTCGGCGACGGCGGCGTGAAGGGCAAGTTCAACGCAACCTATGTCTCGCCGGGCAAAGTGCGCACCGCCCACGCCGTCGCAATCGGTCTGTCGCCCGCGGCCGGTCAGAACGCGAGCCAGGCCTGTCTGGTGATCTTCGAGACCCTGGCCGGCCGCGGCTGAACCGGAGGTTCCGGCCAGCGGCTACTCGCGCGGCGCCCGCTTGTTCAGGATGCGCTGCAGCGTCCGGCGGTGCATGTTGAGGCGGCGCGCGGTCTCCGAGACGTTCCGGTTGCACTGCTCGAACACCCGCTGAATATGCTCCCAGCGCACCCGATCGGCGGACATCGGATTGTCGCGCGGCGGCGGCAGGCTCTGACCGCTCTTAAGCAGGGCGCTGACGACGTCGTCGGCATCGACCGGCTTGGCGAGATAGTCGACCGCGCCGGCCTTGATCGCGGCGACCGCGGTCGCGATGTTGCCGTAGCCGGTGACGATCACGATCCGGACCTCGGGGCGCAGCTCGCGCAGCATGCGCACCAGGTCGAGCCCGCTGCCCTCGGCGAGCCGCATATCGAGCACGGCGAACTCGGGCTTGTGCTCGCGGGCATGCTCGCGGGCTTCGGCCAGTCCCTCGGCGGGAAGCACCTGAAAGCCCCGCCGCTCCAGCGCGCGGGTCATCGAGCGGCGCAGCGGCGCGTCATCGTCGACCAGGAGCAGCTTGCGGCCGGCGCCAGGGCCCGTGGCCGCCTCGGGGGTGCATAACGATCCGGTTGCGACGCCGCTGTCGGCGGACTGGTTCATGTCAGATCTCCGGCGCGCTGCCCTCCAGCGCGGTGCGCCTCCAGGTGATCGTGACCCGGGCGCCCTTGGCCAGATTGTCAAATTGCAGCGTCGCGCCGGTTCGCGCAAGCAGCGTCTGCGCGATGAAGACGCCAAGACCGAGCCCGCCGACGTCGTGGCGGGTCGAAAGGTAGGGTTCGCCGAGCAACTCGAGCACCTCGGGCGAGAAGCCGGGCCCATCGTCCTCGATCCGCACGGCCACCTGCTCGAGGCCGAGCACGAGGACGATCACGACCTCGTGCTCGGCGAACTGGACCGCGTTGTCGATCAGGTTGATCAGGCCATGCCTGAGTTCGGGCGTCGGCACCAGCTGCGGCTCATCACCGCTCGCCGCAGCGCGCTCGACCGTGACCGTGACCTCCACACGCGGCCGACGGTGGCACGAGTCAGCCAGGGTCTCCAGGAGGTTCGAGAGCGGCACCCGGGTAAACGGGCTGTGCTCCTCGCTGTCCCGCCGCTGGCTGAGCGAGCGCAGGATCTCGCGGCAGCGCTGGCTCTCGCCGACCAGCTCGGCCATGTCCTCGGCGAGCGGGCTGTCGGCCGGCACGCTGTTGGCGAGCTCGCGGGCGATGACGGCGATCGTCGCCAACGGGCTGCCCAGCTCGTGCGCCGCCGCTGCCGCGAGCCCGCCGAGCGCCGACAGTTGCTGCTCGCGCGCCAGCGCCATCTGGGCCGCAGTCAGTGCGTCCGAGAGCCGGCGCGCTTCGTCAGCGATCCGCCAGGCATATCCCGCAATCAGGGCGGTGCCGAGAACCAGGGCGAGCCACAGAGCGCCGACGTAGAGCGTGGGCAGGCGGAATGTCCCCTCGTGCCAGGGCAGATCGCCCGGGAACAGGCCGAGCGGGGTGGCGACCGCGATCACGAGCGCCGAGAGCACCATCGTCGTGCGCAGCGACAAGGTGGTCGCCGAGAGCGTCACGGGCACGATCAGGAGGATCGAGAAGGGATTCTGCAGCCCCCCGGTCAACGCCAGCAGGAATGCCAGCTGCAGGATGTCGTAGCCGAGCAGCAACCCCGCGCTCCGCTCGGTCAGACGGGTGGTCGCGGCAAAGCCAAGGGACAACACGAGATTGATCAAAGCCGACAGGCCGATCGCGCCGAACAGCGGCCAGAGCGGCAGCTCGAACTCGAGCGAGAAATGCACCAGCGCGATCGTGAACGCTTGGCCGACGATCGCGATCCAGCGGATCAGGGTGAGCGTGCGCAGCCTTAGCCGGCGCTCGCCGCTGC
>JBKPDM010000573.1:0-14530 GCA_046727895.1 Pseudomonadota bacterium
AATAATGCTGATTTTAATATTAGTGCAATCATGTTTCTTGATTATTGGTTAACATGGGCATAGCTGGCGGGTCGATTGGGGACTTGGAATAACACGGGTCTGGCAGTGACAGGAGACACGGGTTGTGCCGCCGAGTCGAAACCGGGATCGGTGTGCGGGCAGCGTAGGTTGGCTGGCACCGGCGGCTTTTGGTCCACGGTCTCGGGCGTGGTAGCCACGGGATTAGGCAGGTCCCCGTCCGGCCACCGCTTCAGTCTGCTGCTACGAGACGCCCGCGAAGCACAGGCGGTTCGCAAACTCGAGCCCGTCGCTTATTGCCGGCCTCTGACCGGGCAGGAAGGTGGTGTCAGCCGACCGGATGCGGCAGCTGTCGCCGCGGACGGCTCGCAGCCTGCCTCACACGAACTTGACTCTCATACGAACTTGGCTATGAGCCCGCCGTCGACCACCAGGTCGTGGGCGGTGACGTAGCGCGCTTCGTCCGAAGCGAGATACAGGCAGGCGTAAGCCGTATCCCAGCCGGTGCCCATGTGGCCCATAGGACATTGCGCGTCGCGCACCCGGATCAGGTTCTCGACGTCGCCCTCGGCGCCGTATGCGCCGGTCAGATCGTGGTGGACCATGGGCGTGTTCATCAGCCCGGGCGAGACCGAATTGCAGCGGATGCCCTTGGCGGCGAACTCGAGCGCGATGGCACGCGAGAGCGCGACCACGCCGCCCTTGGTCGCATAGTAGCTGGCGTAGTTGGCTCCGGTCCAGCGGTGCGCCGCGATCGAGGCGATGTTGACGATCGCGCCGGCGCCCTGCCTCTCCATGACCGGCACGACGTGTTTGCAGACCATGAAGACGCTCTTCAGATTGACGTCGCTGACGCGGTCCCAGTCGGCCTCCTCGGTCGTGACGATGCCGCCGGTGCGAAGGATGCCGACGTTGTTGATCAGGACGTCGATCCGCCCGAACGCGCTCATGCACGCGCCGACCATGCCTTCGACGCTCTCAGCCTTGGCGACGTCGGCCTGGTGGATTCGGCAGACGCCGCCTTCCTGCTCGATGATGGCGCGTGTCTCGTCGGCGGCGTCGAGGTTCAGATCGACGCCGAACACCTTGGCGCCCTCGCGCGCGAACAGGACGGCCGTCGCCTTGCCGTTGCCCCAGCCTGGCCCGATCGAGCCGGCGCCGGTGATCAGCGCGACCTTGTCCTTGAGACGATCCCCCATGCCCCTCTCCGGTCCTTTGCTCGATCGAATGGCTCCGACCTCACGATGCCCGCGCCGGGCCGTCGAGCGAAGCCTCGCTCACAATTCCGCACGAAGGCGGGACGATAGTAACCAAGAATAAACCATCGATCGGCTTGTTTCTGTCATGGCGAGTGCCGACGGGCTGGCCGCTCGCAGGCAGGCCGTCCGCCTGAAGCCTTGGCCAGAGCCGAGCGGTTGCCACCTCTCGCCCGCTGCTATAGACCTCGGCGGAGAAACTTTCCCGGGAGTTGGAAACGCATGCGTATCCTCGTTGCTTTCGTGATCGGGCTGCTGGCGATCACGAGCGGCTGCTCAACGACACCCACTCCGGCCAAACCCGCCGCGTCCGCTATGAGCCGCGACTGGGTCCTGATCGCCCCGCCGGACAACACCGCGACCGTCGCATTCATGGAGGTCTTCGAATTCCTGCCCGATGGCAAGACCAAGTTCCCTGGTAAGACCGATGGTCTTTCCGAGGCCGACCGACGCTCCCTGAAGAGCCTTTTCGAGCAGGTCAAGGCCGCGTCGTCAGCCGAGGCAAGCGTGCAGATTCTGACCGAGAGTTCGTCGGTTACCGATGCGCCGCTGCCGCAATGGCGTCAGGTCCGCGAGTTCAGCTCATCCGACGCCTGTGAATCGACCCGCGCGGAACTGCTCAAGGTCACCGACGAGCAGACGAAGAAATTTGGCGCCTATCCGCACATGCCGCGCGAGGAGTTCCAATGGCCGATGCTCGGCCGGAGCTTTCAATGGAGCCGCTGCGTGCCGAGCGGGCAGATGGCGCCCCCTGCCCAATCCTGATCCGGCGCCAACCGGGGCTTAAAGCGACGCGGCAGCGTCGTGCCGGCTTGCTGGCGCGCGAGGCAGGGAGCCAGCCGAAAATAGCTCCGATCGGCCGGGGGTCCCGGCTCGTCGATCACCTGTCAGGCGGCGGTTCGTGCGCCCCATTCGAGCCTGCCGCCTGCGGTCCCGCGAGCAGCTCCTCGAGATTGAGCGCTGCACCAGGTTCGCGCCAGCCGTTCCGGCGGATCGCCTGCCAGGCGTGGTCGTCGAAACGGAGGTCGAGCTCGCTCAGACGACAGCTCCCGGCCCGGCCGTGCGGAAATCTTCGCCCGAATGCCTTGGCATAGAGCCGGCCCGAGGGCAGCTTGCCGTCGTTGAGACCGGTGATCTCAACGTAGATCCAGCCGTCGGGCCCTTGATAGCGGCCGAATTTCTCGCCGGGCTGGATCCAGGCCTGCGCCTCGGCGGCATGGAAATCCGGCGCCTGGCCGAGGACGAAAGTCAACAGACCGCTGAATGTCATGATGCCCTTTCCGCCTCCGCCAGATCCGCGAGGCCGACGGTAGCGAAACTTTCAGGTTAATTGCAACGAGCCATTGGATCATAGGTCGCACCATGGTGCGCGGTGGTTGCTGACGCTGTCGGGGACGCCGGGTCGTGCGGGGCGGCCGGGGCGTCGAGCGCGCGCCTAGTCTATCCGGCGGCGTGTCAATTGGCCGCCGGCGACGACTCCTGCAGCCGCGCTCGCAGTTCGGTCTTGAGCACCTTGCCGTAGTTGTTCTTGGGCAGGGCATCGACGAAGCGGAAGTCCTTGGGTCGCTTGAAGCGGGCGATCTGCGCAAGGCAATGAGCGTCGAGGTCGCCGGCAGTGACGCGCTGGCCTTCTGCCTGCACGATGAAGGCGACCACGCTCTCGCCCCATTCGGGATCGGGCCGGCCGACCACAGCGACCTCGACGATCGCGGGGTGCTGCAGGAGCACTTCCTCGAGCTCGCGCGGATAGATGTTGGTCCCGCCCGAGATGATCAGGTCCTTGGAGCGGTCGCGCAGAGTGAGGAAGCCGTCCTGGTCGAGCACGCCGAGGTCACCGGTGTGCAGCCAGCCGCCGCGAAGCGTGCTGGCCGTCGCCTCGGCGTCCCGCCAGTAGCCCTGCATCACGCTATCGCCGCGGACCAGGACCTCGCCCGGCTCGCTGGGCGGGAGCGGCCGGTCGAACGCGTCCGCGACCCTGACCTCGACCACCAGCTGCGCCCTGCCGACCGAGGCCAGACGCTCGCGATAGCGGGGTTGGGCGACATCGCCATGCGCCCGTTTGTCGAGCGCGGTGATGCACATCGGGCTCTCGCCCTGACCATAGATCTGGGCGAGCCGATAGCCGAACACCCGATGGGCGCGCTCCAGGTCGGCGAGGTACATCGGCCCGCCGCCGTAGACGATGGTCTTGAGCCCCGGATGACCGCGCCCTCCGGCGAGCGGGTGCTCGGCCAGGCGCCGGACCATCGTCGGCGCGGCGAACATCGTGATGCCAGGGCGCGGCGCCGCAAGCAGATCGAAGATCTCGGCTTCGTCGAAACCGCCGCTCGCCGGCACGATCTGGCAGGCACCCTGCGCCGCGTGCGGCAGGACGTAGAGGCCAGAGCCGTGCGACATCGGCGCGCCGTGGAGGATGGCGTCGCCCGGGCCGATCCGATCGACGTCGGCGAAGTAGCTGAGCGCCATGGCCAGGAGGCTGCGGTGGCTGAGCATCGCGCCCTTGGGCCGGCCCGTGGTGCCGCTGGTGTAAAACAGCCAGGCGACGTCGTCTGGCGCCACCTCGGTGATCGGCACCGGATCACCCTGCAAGAGCCTGCGGTAGTCAGCGGACCCCACCTCGACGACCCGCTCGAGCATATCGACGCTCTGCTCGAGCGGGCCGACGGCATCGATCAGATCCGCCGTGGCGAAGCAGACCTTGGCGCCCGAATGGCCCAGGATGTACTCGAACTCGCGCGGGTGCAGCTTGGCGTTGATCGGCACCATGGTGAGGCCGGCGTACCAGCCGGCGAGCAGCAGCTCGACGTATTCGGGCACGTTCTTCATCACCAGCGCGACCCGATCGCCCGGTCGCAGGCCGAGCACCTCGCCGAGCCGCCCGGCCAGAATCGCGCCGCGACGAAGCAGTTCGCCATGGCTCAGCAGCACATCCGGCCCGAGCGCTACGGCCGGCCGCTCGGCGTGCGCCCGGCCCGTCCGGAGAAACAGGTTCGCGACGTTCATCGGCCTCGCCCGGTCGCGCTTTCCTTAGTGGTATAGGGCGAGGCTAGCGTATCGGCGCCCTCGCGCCAATTCAGGCTCACTGCGCCGACGCAGCGCCTGCATCCTTCCCTGAGCCCGCCGCTGGCGCGATCGCTGCTACGACCGGGTGCGGCCAAAGGGTCTTCGCTCGTTCGGCACAGGGCCAGGGGGCGTTCGGGTCGAGGTTGAAGCGCAGGATCGCCTGTGGAGAGAGATCGCGCGGCAAAGACGCGCAGGCAATGGGCAACCAGTTCCGCGTCAGCAGGGCGTAGGCCCGCCGTCTTGCGTCGCCTGCAGCCGCTCCTCAACCCCGGTTTGCCATTTCTGCCACTTGTCACGTTCGGGCTCGAGTTTGATGAGCTCCTGGACAACCGCCTTGGCATGACAATAGCTCTGCTGCGCCTCTGCGCGGCTTCCTCGGGCTTCCTGGAGCCCGCCTAGGTCCCAGTAGAGGTTCAGCACCTCCCCTTGCGCTTCGACTTCGGATGACGCGGCCCGGGCCAGGGGTTCGGCGATCTTGAGCGCCGCATCGTAAGTCCTCAGCGCCGCGTCAGACTGACCTGCGGCGTCCAGTGCGCTGGCCACATCATGGTGCGCGATCGCGAGTTCGAGCTGCCACTGGCGATTGGCAGGCTCACCGTCGGCGAGCTGTTGCGCGATATCGAGCGAGGCTTTGTAAGCGTCCAGTGCGTCCTGCCAGCGCTTCTGCTTGCGTAGGATGTCACCCACCCTTTCGTAGCTCAGCGAGAGGTCCCGCTGCGCTTGCGCGTTGGTGCGATCGGCTGCGGCCAGCGTCGTGCGCGAATCGAGGGCCTTGCGATACTGGGTGAGGGCCGCGTCCAGCTGCCCTCGCGCTTCGAGCACGTCACCGAGATGGTTGCGCTGCACGCTGAGTTCCCGCTGCACCAGCGCACTTTCCGGATCGGCCGATGCCAGGGCCTCGGCAATGGCGAGCGCAGCCTCGAAGCTTTGCTGCGCGGCGTCGAGCTGTCCTTGCTCGAACTGAATGTAGCCGATCGATTCGTGGGTCTTGAACAGATCTCTTTGCAGGCCGACCCTGCCGGCTCTATCCTGGACTGCAAGCGGCTCGATGATGGCAAGGGAAGCCTCGTATTTCGCAAGTGCCGGCTCGTGTTTGTTCTGCTGCTCGAGAGCATCGCCGAGCTTAGCCAAACTGACCGAAAGGTCCCGCTGCGCCTGCACACTCGTAGGCTGGGCTGCCGCCAGACGCTCGGCAATCGCGAGCGCTTCGCCGTAGACGATTTCGGCTTCGGCGTTATCGTGCTGCTTCAGGGCCATGTCGCCGACGCCCTGCTTGCCCACGAGCAGAAAGCGCTGCGCCTGCAGATCGGACGGTGAGGCGGCGGCTATAGGCTCCTCGATCGCCACCGCTTTGCGAAAGGCGTCGAGCGCCGGTCCCCATTTCCCCTGCCGGCGCAGCATGTCGCCGATGTTGATGTTGCTGAACCCGATCTCGCCCTGCCAGCGGGGGTTGCCCGGATCGTCCAGAGCCAGCTCCTCACGGATCGCGAGCGCCGCGCTATAGCCGGCGAGCGCAGCGTCTACCTGCCACTCGGTGGCGTGTGAGTCAGCAATCAGATCATGGGTCCGCGCCAGCTGAGCGCGCCATTCAGGATTAGACGGCTCCTCTGCGATCACGTGCTCCAGCTCTGAGCGTGCCTGCTCGGCGGTTTGCCGCTGCTGCTCGATATTGCCGACCGTCCCGTCGTGGTCGGCGCGCGCCAGGAGCAGGATCGCTTGCTCGCCGCGTAGGCGCACGGGAGGGGCCGGCTTACGCCAGGGTAGCCATGGCGCATCGGCATGCCACGGCAGCCACGGCGCCATGGCAGTTTCGCCAACGAGTCCTTCGTACGCCCTTGCGGCGCGGTTGAGCAGATCATCGACCGCCTCTCGGGAAACGCCTTGCTGATCAGCGACGCGGATCGCTCCGCTCACCTGGTCGGCCGAGATTCTGATTGCCTCGTTCAGCACGCCTTCAGAGTATTTGTCATAACGCCAAGCCATCCAGCCGCCGGTCGTCGCGAGCACCACCATCAGCGGCCCGATAGCCGCCATCTGGATCAGCATCACGCGGCGGCGGGCGGCCATCAGCTTCTCGCGGTGCGCCTTGTCCCGCTCGCGCTGCACTGCTTCGACCAGCCGTTGCTCGCGCTCGATGGAACGATCGACATACGGCCGGATGTCGTCGATCAGGACGTCGCCATGGCTTGAAAGAAGCTGGCGGCCTTCCTCGAGCGCGCGCCCACGCTGCAGGAGGAGGTCGTCGGGTTGCTTCTCCTGCTCCCAGTGCTTCATTTGCCCGCGGATGCGCTCGCGCGTGCGAAGGATCTCGCGGTTGACGGCGATCCAGCTCCGAAGCGTGCCCCAGTTGCGGATCAGGGCCTCGTGGCTGACCTCGGCCAGACGCTCGCCGCGGCTCGTGTCCCAGCCCGTGACCAGGAGGCGGGCGGCGGGGTCGCTGAACTCGCGCACGACCTCGGCCATCGCCGGCTCGTCGGGGACGCTCGCGCGGGCGCGGGTGTCCTCCTGGCCCTCGCCCGGAGTCACGAGGCTCACGAACAGGCGGCGCGCCGCCCGCTGCTGGGCTTCGTCCAGCCGCCCGTAGATCTGCTCGGCGCGGGTGCCGATGGCGCCGCTGACTCCCTTGACACCGTTGTAGGCGGCGAAGGTCAGAAGCCCGGGTGTGCCGCCGTTCTGCCAGCCCTTGCGCGAGGCCTCCCAGGTCTCGCGCAACGCGTACTCCAGAAGCGGCAGCTTGCCCTCGTCCTCGCCGACCTCGTCCAGGATGCTCCCGACGAGGGTGCCCTCGAAGGCGAGGCCGACGGCGGACGCGGGGTCCTCGATGCATTGCTGGAGCTGGAGGCGGGTCATCGGGCCAAGGTTGAGCTGCTGGCCCTGGATCGCCGCCGGCAGGGTCGGGTGGCGCAGGAGGTGGTCGTAGAAATCGGCGCGAACGGTCAGGACCACTGTGAGCGGGCTGTTCCGCTCGCCGGCAGCCGCCAGGAGCAGATCGATGAACCGCGTGACGTCGGCGCGTTTGTCCGGCGCCGCTTGCCGGGCAACCTCGGATCGGGCCGCGAGGGTGTACAGCTCCTCCCACTGGTCGACGTAGAGGAGCAGGCGGTCGGTGCCGGGTTGCTGGTCCAGATGGTGCCGGACCAGCTGGTCGAGTCGGACCGCGTCGCGCCGCAGACGGTCGGCGTCGGCGTTGATCTTCTCGATCCGTTCGGCTGGCGTGGCGCCTTCGGGCGGCGGCGAGAGCGCCGCGGCGAGCGCGTTCAAGGGCTCGTGGCCCGGGCGGAGTGCCAGCATGTCCCAGGTGATGCCGCCGGGGCTCCTGCGCAGCGCCGGGAACAGGCCGGCGTAGACCAGGGACGACTTGCCGCTGCCCGAGCGGCCGACGACCGCGACCAGCGGGTGCGCCTGGACCTTGGCCGTAAGGTCGGCGATCCAGCCGTCGCGGCCGAAGAAGAAGGCCGCGTCCTCCTCGCGAAACGGCAGCAGGCCGCGATAGGGGCAGATCGCGGCCTTGATCGCGGCCGCACCCTCGGGCGCCTCGCGGTGGATCGCCGCGATCAGGTTCTGGAGCTGGATCGGGTCGTCGGTGCCGGCGCGCAGGTCGATCCAGGTCTGGAGCGCGAGGAAGCCTTTGGGCTCGTCGTCGAGGCCGGGCAACAGGATCGGGATGACCGGGAAGTCGTGCTCGCGGCCCTGGCGGTCGAGGGCGACCTGGACTTCGCGGTGCTGCCAGGAGCCCATGCGCGGGCCCAGGAACACGGCGACCGCACCGGAGCGGCCGAGCTCATGTTCGAGAAACGGCTGCCAGGGCTGGCCGGCCGGCAGCCTGGCGCAATCGAGGAAGCTCGTGACGCCTGCTTCGGTCAGGCGCGTGCGGACCGCAGCGACCGCGGCCGCATCGGCGCGGCTGTAGCTGAAGAAAACGTCGCTGGCGGTCGCAGCAACCATGGCGTCACCCTATCGGGTGCGATGCAATCCCCGCGACCGGCTCCTGTCAATCTGAATCGGCGCGCCACCGGCCAGCACGCGCATCGACCATTTCGGTCGCCGCGAAATGTCGCCCCGTCCGACCGGGCGCCGATAAAGTTCCGCCGCGCATCCCCCGCTTGTTGTACAGCGGCGGCGCTTCACCATGACCAGGCCGCAGCGCGGGGAGCAATGCTCAACATGGATCTCGGGATGCCTTTGAGCGAGCTTGCTCTGCTGGTCGGAGCGCTCCTCGCCGCCGGACTGCTGATCGGGCTGCTCGCGGGCCTGCTCGGCATCGGTGGCGGCGGCATTCTGGTGCCGGTCCTCTACGAGGTGTTCGGATCGCTTTGGATCGACGCCACGGTGCGCCTGCATCTCGCCGTCGGCACGTCGCTCGCTGTGATCGTACCGACCTCGCTTCGCTCCTTCGCCGGGCATCGCGCCAAGGGCGCGGTCGACATGGACCTGCTCCGCAGCATGGCGCTCCCGGTCGTCGCCGGCGTCTGCCTCGGTGCGGTCCTGGCGCGCTATGCCAACGACACCTGAAGCTCGTCTGGGTCGTGGCTGCGCCGATCATGGCGCTGAAGCTCTTCCTGGGGCGACAGGACTGGCGGCTGGGCGACGAGATCCCGGGCCATCCGTTCCGGCGCCTCTACGGCGGCTTCGTGGGTCTGGTCTCGACCCTGATGAGCATCGGCGGCGGCGTGTTCATCACCGCGCTCATGACCCTCTACGGCCAGCCGATCCAGCGCGCAGTCGCGACATCGTCCGGTTTCGGGCCGCTGATCGCGATCCCGGGCGCGCTCGGCTTCGTCTGGGCGGGCTGGGGCGCCGCCGGCCTGCCGCCCGGCTCGCTCGGCTACGTGAGCCTGCTCGGCGCGCTCCTGATCATCCCGACCAGCGTCGCCGCCGCGCCGCTCGGCGTGCGCCTCGCCCATGGTATCTCGCGGCGCACGCTCGAGCTGGCCTTCGCGCTCTTTCTCCTGATCGTCTCGATCCGGTTTCTGTTCAGCCTGTTCGAGTAGGCCGTGGCCGCTGTGATCTCCTCCGGCGGCGCTGCCGGCCCTTCATCTCGGCGTGAAAATGGGCGCTTCGCGAGCGGAGTCGGTGGCGCGTCAGGCATTCTCGCCCCTGTCGCGAAAAAATCTCACGTAGCGTTAACCAAAATGCGGATAGGTTTGGGGCCGGTTTCATGGTTATCTAGAGGCAATCATGCATGGGAGGGAGCATGGCGATCGTCCTTCGTCGCCTTGCGAGCGGCCTGATCGTTGCTGTGCTGATCGCCCTCGCGGGGCCGAGCCGGGCACAGAACGACGAATGGTACGAAGTCAGCAAGGCCGGGCTGCGCGCGGCCGAGGAAGGTCGGCTTGGCGACGCCGAGCGCCTGTTCAATGATGCGCTCCGGCTGAGCGACCAATACAAGGAGAGCGATCCCCGCCGCGCGACCAGCGTCAACAATCTGGCCTACGTCCTGCACGCCGAGGGCCGCTATCAGGCCGCCGAGCCCCACTATCGTGAGGCGCTCGCGATGCGTGAGGTGGCGCTCGGCCCGAACCATCCGGACGTCGCCCAGAGCTGCAACAACCTGGCCGAACTGTATCGTGTGCTCGGGCGCTACGACGAGGCCGAGAAGCTGCATCGTCGGGCGCTCGAGATTCGCGAGGCGGCGTTCGGGACGAAGCATCCCGAGGTCGCTCAGAGCCTGAACAATCTGGGCGTGCTCTATGCCACCCAGGGTCGGTTCAGCGATGCGGAGCCGCTCTATCGCCGGGCCCTCGAGAACCGCACCGCGTCCTTTGGCAGTGACCACCTGACGACGGCCGAGACCCGCCAGAACCTCGCGACCCTCTACTACGCACAGGGCCGCTACGCCGAAGCGCAACCGCTGTACGAGCAGGCTCTCGCGGTCGAGCAGAAGGAGCTCGGCCCCGAGCATCCCTCGCTCGCCACGACGCTCTCCAACCTCGCCGAGCTGAACCGGATCCAGGGCCGGGTCGATGACGCGATCAAGCTGCACCAGCGGGCGCTCGACATCCGCGAGAAGAGCCTCGGGCCAAACCATCCCGAGACCGCGCAGAGCCTGAACAATCTCGCGGTCGCGTATTTCGCCAAGGAGAACTACGACCAAGCGGAGGCACTGTACAAGCGCAGCATCGCCATCAAGGAGGCCGCGCTCGGCCCCGACCACCCCGATCTCGCGCTGACCCTGAACAACCTCGCCGAGCTGTACCGGACCGAGCGCCGCTTCGACGAGGCCGAGCCCCTCTACACCCGGGCGCTGGCGATCGACGAGAAGAGCCTTGGCCCCGATCATCCGAGCCTGGCGCTCGGGCTCAACAACCTCGCGCTGCTCCAGTACGATCGCGGCGTCTATGTCAAGGCGGAGCCCTTATTGCGCCGCGCGTTGGCGATCGAAGAGCACGCGCATGGCACGGATGACCCGGAGCTGGCAACCACGATCCGCAATCTCGCCCAGGTCTTGCGCGAGCTGCGCCGCCTCGACGAGGCCGAGCAGCTGGAGGCGCGCGCCAACGCGCTGAACGCCCAGCTTTGAGCGCGCGCCGGTGCCGGGCGGGTCCGCCGGGGGCTAGAGGGCGTAGTCGACGGCGCGGCGCGATTCGCTGGCCACGCCCTGGTCCTCGGCCCGCCGGCAGAGGTCATCGATCGTGACCCGATCGAGCCGCGCCATCAGCTCCCGCTCGGTCGCCGTCCAGAACGGACCGACGACCCTGCGGCCGAGCTCGGACGACGAGGCAAACTCCTCGTGGACCGAAGGCTCCTCGATGCCCCGCACGACGCGGACCACGTCGCCGACGCTGACCCGGCGCGCTTCGCGCGCCAGGCGATAGCCGCCGCGGGGGCCGCGGACACCGCGCAGGATGCCCGCACGCACCAGCTGCTGCATGACCTGCTCCAGGTAGCGCCGGGGCAAACACAAGCGTCGAGCGATGTCCTGGCTCTGCACCGGTTCGGCGCCGCCATGAAAGGCGATGTCGGCGACCGCCTCGAGCGCGAGAACCAGCTTCTTCGATGGCCTCAACATGGCAACTCGTCCTGCGTTTCGGTCTCCCGACCTGAGATGATGCCCGCCGAAGCGATTGACAGGGGTCGACGGCCACCCGGCGCGTCGCCTGATCGTCTGAGCGCGCTCATGCGGCGACCGCTGCCGCGCCGCGCAAGCGCGCCGCAATTCGCGCCACCAACCGCGCCGCCACCTCCGCCTTGGACAGCTTTGGCCAAGCCTCGGGTTCGGCGTCGTTGCGAATCAGTTGTACAGTGTTGTTAACGCTGCCGAAGGTGCCTTCTTCCATCGAAACGTTATTGGCGACGATCCAGTCGCAACCCTTGGCTGCCAGCTTGCGGCGCGCGTTGACCCCCAGATCCTCGGTCTCCGCGGCGAAGCCCACGACCAGGCGCGGCCGCGCCGGGCCCGGTTGCGACAAGGTCCTCAGAATGTCGGGATTCTCAGCGAGCAGCAGGGTCGGCGCCTTGCCCGCCCGCTTCTTGATTTTCTGCGCCGCCGGCGCGGCGACCCGCCAGTCGGCGACCGCCGCCGCGCACACCGCCACGTCGACCGGCAGCGCCGCCTGGCAGGCGACCAGCATGTCCGCGGCCGATTCGACCCGGACCACGGTCACCTGCGGCGGATCGGGCTCGCGCACCGGTCCGCTTACCAGAGTCACCTCGGCCCCTGCCGCTGCGAGTGCCGAGGCGATCGCGTGCCCCTGCCTGCCGGACGAGCGGTTGGCGATGAACCGGACCGGATCGATCGCCTCCAGCGTCGGCCCGCTGGTCACGAGGGCGCGAACACCTTCGAGCGTCCGCGCGTCAGCCGGCGCCAGCAGGGCCTCGATCGCCGCCAGGATCTCGCCCGGCTCGGCCATGCGGCCGAGCCCGATCTCGCCACAGGCCATGTCGCCCGGCGCGGGGCCCACCTGACGGATGCCGTCCGCGTGCAGGCGGGCGACGTTTCGCTGCGTGGCCGGATGATGCCACATCTGGGGGTTCATGGCGGGTGCGACGAGGACCGGCTTGTCGGTCGCGAGCAGCGTGGTCGAGGCCAGATCGTCGGCCAGCCCGTGCGCCATCTTGGCGAGCAGATCGGCGGTCGCCGGCGCGACCACGACCAGATCGGCCTCGCGCGAGAGTCGGATGTGGCCCATCTCGGCCTCGTCGGTCAGCGAGAACAGGTCGTCAAAGACCCGCTCACCGGACAGGCTGGCGAGGGCGAGCGGCGTGACGAACTCCGATCCGGCTCTGGTCAGGATGCAGCGGACGGCTGCGCCCCCCTCACGCAGGCGGCGGATCAGCTCGAGGCTCTTGTAGGCCGCGATGCCGCCCGCAACGATGAGCAGAATCCTCTGTCCTTGCACCGGTCCCGCCGTCCCGCTCGCTGCGCCAACGGCTGTGGGTGAGCTGCGCCATTGGCTGTATGTGAAATGAGTGACCCTCGCCGATTCGACAAGGTCGGCGGGCGCCCCGTCGACCACAGTGATGCTGGTAAGCCAGCGAGGGCGTGGCGCCGCGCTAAGTCCTCATCGCAGCAGGACGGCGAGCAGCACGCCGGTCAGGATCAGGCAGAGCGCCCAGGGTAGCAGCTGCGCCGATGAGGTCGCCTGGCGCGTGGCCAAGACGTCGAGCGACGCCGGATGGAGCTTGATGCCGCCGTTCGCCAACGCCTCGAGAGTGCGCTCGGCACGGTCGACCAGCTGCGGCAGACGGCGGGCAACCTCCAGCCCGTCCTCGACCGCGCTGCGCAGCTGGGCCTGGGGGCCAAGATTGGCTGCGATCCAGGCCTCGATCAGCGGCTGCGCGAGCTGCCACATGTTGAGCTCGGGATTGAGGGCGCGGCCGACCCCCTCGGCGACCACCATGGTCTTCTGCAGCAGCAGGAGCTGCGGCTGGGTCTCCATCGCGAAGGTCTCGCTGACCTCGAACAGCTGGCCGAGCAGGCGGCCGACCGAGATCTCAGCCAGCGGCCGGCCGCGGATCGGCTCGGCGATCGCCCGACAGGCCTGCATGAAGGCGGCCTTGTCCTGATCGGCCGGGACGTAGCCCGCGGTGAAGTGCACGTCGGCGACCCGCTGGTAGTCGGCGTTCAGGAAGCCGAGTAGCATCTCGCCGAGATAGCGGCGGGTCGGCCGGTCGAGCCGGCCCATGATGCCGAAGTCGACCGGCACCAGATCGCCCGCGGCGTCGATGAAGATGTTGCCGGGGTGCATGTCGGCGTGGAAGAAGCCATCGCGAAACACCTGCTTGAAGAAGATCTCGGCCGCCGCCCGCAGGACCCGATCCGGATCGAAGCCGGCGGCCAGCAGAGCGGCGCGCTCGTCGGAGGCGATTCCGCTCACCCGTTCGAGGGTCAGCACCCGGCGCGCGGTCCGCTGCCAGTCGACCCGCGGCACCCGGAAGCCCTCGTCGTCGGCGAAATTCTCCGCCAGCTCGGAAGCGGCGGCGGCCTCCAGCCTGAGGTCCATCTCGAGGCGGGTCCAGGTCGCGAAGGTCTCGACCACGGTGAGCGGCTTGAGCCGGCGATAGCTCGGTTGCAGGCACTCGACCCAGCTTGCGATCCAGGCGAAGAAGTCGATGTCGCGCGCCATCTGGCGCTCGATGCCGGGGCGCAGGACCTTGATCGCGACCTCCTGGCCCTCGGTGGTCACGCCGAAGTGAACCTGCGCGATCGATGCCGCCGCGACCGGCTGGTCGTCGAAGCTCGCGAACAGCTCGCTGAGGGGGCGGCCCAGCTCACGCTCGATCATCTGCCGGGCGAGGGCGGCGTCGAACGGCGGCAGGCGGTCGTGCAGCTGCGAGAGGTCCGCGGCCAGCGCCTGGCCGAGCAGATCGGCACGCGTCGCCAGGCTCTGGCCGAGCTTGATGAAGCTCGGCCCGAGCTCCTGCAGCGCCTCGGCCAGACGCTGCCCCGGGCGGCCCGGCGCGTCCTGGCGCGACAGCCATCGGGCGAGGCGCAGCAGGAACTCGGGCAACGGCAGACGCTCGAGCGGAAAGAGGGCGTTGTGCCGCGCGAGGCAGCGCCCCATTCCGATCAGGCGCCAGAGATGGCGGGCCGCGCGCAGCATGGCTCAGAGTCGCCAAGCCGAATGCAGTGCCGCGATGCCGCCCGAGAGGTTGCGATAGCGCACCTGGCCCAGTCCCGCGCGCTCGATCAGGCGCGCAAAGGTCGTCTGATCGGGAAAGCGGCGGATGCTCTCGACCAGATACTCGTATGC
>JBKPDM010000574.1:0-5344 GCA_046727895.1 Pseudomonadota bacterium
CAAATCGACCAAGACGTCAGGGGGCTGAGCTGCCTCGGTCACCCAGGAGACGCCGCCAGCTGCCAGCCGGTGCCAGCCGAGGCTTGAAGGCTACCAGTCTACAGAGAGTTAGTTAGGTAAAAATTTCGGAAAGGCAGATTAACCTTGGTCTATTATTTACGAAAACTCAAAATGATACTGCTTGACCTCGCTTTATTATTATGCCACGTAATGTGGTCAGCTTCGGCAAGCAAGTCCCAAGAGGCGGAGCACAGGTAATGAGAAATTTGCACTTGAACGACGACGAGCGCGTCTTCCTTGCCTATCTGGCTCGTCGGATCGACCGTGAGGTCAACCGATGGCAACGTCGTGAGCAGGCCAGAAATCAAAGCTGGGCCGACATCGACCGCTTGGCCGGGTGTGCGCTCGAGATCCTCCAAAGCCGAGAGGAACTCCAAGCGTGGCTCGAGGTGGCGACCTAGGAACCACGAACTCTGATGTGACCGCTGGTCGAATGCATACACCGCCAAACTATCCTATTGCGTTCCCAACGGAAACGATTTACCCCGGCTGGGGTAGAGAGACGCATTCTTCGGTGGCGCTGATGAGAGGGAATGATGCCGGCTCGCAAGGTGGCAGGCCGATCCCGGGCACAGGATGTCGATCGCTATGTCAGCGCTCGGATGCGCGAGCGCCGGATCATGCTCGGCATGACCCAGCAGAAGATGGCCGAGCTGCTCGGCGTCACCTATCAGCAGGCGCACAAGTACGAGAAGGGCATCAACCGTGTGGCCGCCGGCCGGCTGTACAGCATTGCCCAAGCGCTGGGAGTCGAAATCGGCTATTTCTACGAGGGATTACAGATCGGCGGCGGTTTTGTGCCGCCCCCCCGCCAGCGGATGCTTCTGGACTTCGCCCGTAATTTCTTGAACATTCCGGACCCAAGGCATCGAGAAGCTGTGGCGACACTCGCCCGAGCGCTTGCCGAGGTAACGACGGAGGCCAGCTAGCCGCGTAGCTCGCAATGGCTCTCCAAGCCGTTGCTCACTTGCTCGCTCAGATCACGCCCAGCGACTTCACAAGCGATAGCGTCACATACGGACTCCGGTTTCCTTGAATTCGGCCACCTCCGAGCGCGACCAGAACCGGCTTATCCTAGTACCTGCTAGCATAAATCGGCGTGCCATGCTAGTGCGTTGGCATGTCGATTCAGGAAGCGACGCCGATCGTTCTGACGGCGGAGGAGCGGCGCCGGCTGGAGGGCTGGGTCCGCTCGAGCACAACCGAGCAGCGCCTGGTCGAGCGAGCGCGGGTGGTGCTGCTGGCGGCGGCCGGGATGGGCAGCCGGGCGATCGCGCGCGAGCTCGGCTGTGCGCGCGGTGTCGCCACGCAGGCGATGGTGCTGACCGCGGCGCGCGACGAAAAGATCGGTCTAGTCTACCCTCGTGGCGGTGGTCCTGTTGGGCCTGAGCGCGGCCCGGTGGTGAAGACGATCCTCTGCTCGCCCCCTCGCCGCGCTGAGTGCCACCTGCTCGCGCGCCGGTGGTGCTCGGCCCTGTCGCGGCGCTGGTGTTGTCGGCATTGATGACGCTGCCGTGAGATGACCGGACGCTTTGCTGTGAGAGGCCCGTTTTGGGACCCGCGTCGGAGACGCTTTTGAGATTTCAGGTGAAGATCTCCGGATTAACTCTTGCACATAGCTCTGTCAGGAGATATGGGAGGGAGGTCTACGTCAGACGGTGCCTCCCTCCCCTTGAGGTGGCCTCGAGCCGATGTTTCGTGGCCACCTCCTTCTTTAGCGCAGATGCCGCCGACGATGTCAACCTGCCCGGTGTGCCACCCGCGCTCGCCGCGGCCGCTCCTGGTGGCGCTCAGCGATCGCCTAACGCGCTGGCCGGCAAGGTTGCCATGCTCCTCCGTCTTCAATGGCTCGAGGGCGCCAAGCGCCACGAACGGATCTTCCGCGACCGCGCGCCGAATCGCGTCTGGGTGTTCACCATGCCCACGCGGTTGGGTCTTTGGCGCATAACACGAGCGCCGCGGATGCCATCGCAGACTGCTCGATCATGCCCGTGACCGCCTCGCCGGGCTGCCGGTCGCGCCGGCCGAGAGGGCGAACGCTGCTCGCAGTCTCTGCGGCGCCTGGGGCATTGCGTGGCGCGCATCAGTTCGAGGTCGGCTTGCGCCTGGCAAGGCTCGCAGGCTATCCAAGCCAATCCATCACTCTAAGACCCGGTTGGAATTGGATAAAAATTTAGCAAAAATCAGACAAACGTTGTCCTATTATTAGCACAAACTGAAGGCGACACTGCTTGACAACACTTCATCATTATGGACCCTGATAGGTGCAATCTGGCGTTTCATCACCGAGGGTAGCGGAGCGTCGGAGAACGTCATGTCGTGTTCCTGACCATCCCCCCAAAGGGAAACACCCATGGCAAGAGATAAAGATCGCAGGCATGCTACATGCGGCAAACCCGAGCCCATTTTCTGCACCTTGATCGGCGATGTTGTGGACGAGTTCGCACTCGAGGTCCACATCGACGAGGAGCACAGCATGATCATTCTCGATGTGGCATTTGGTGGTCTTTCGGGTTTGCAGGTCGTGTTGGGACCGGACGCGATGCTTGACCTGTGTCGGCGCGGACTCGGCGCCGTCATGAAGCTGAAGCGCCAGCCAGCCGGGACTTCCGGCCTAGCGTCAGACTTGGAGCGGCCGCCTATGAGCTTGTTGCCCTGAGGAGCCGGGCTGATGACCACGGACCTGCTGCTCGCGGTCGTCATCTTCGCCGTGACGTTCGCGTTGCTCGGGTGGGTGTGGCTGCTCTGAAGGTGGCAGCGCTACCCTGCTGCCCATTATACATCCGCGTGATGAACCAGTGCGGCCGCGAAGAAGCTGCAGCGCGCCAAAGAAGGCCGCCGGCGGCAGACACCGGCGGCCACCTCGGTGGGATACACCGATGAGCTCTTAGCGCGACCCGAAGGCCCCGTCACTTGCATCAAAAGGCGTATGTGAGCCTGAAACCACGGTCGCCGAAACGAAAAGGCACAGCCTGGTGACTGCGGAGTGCCTCAGCGGCGAAGGTGTTCAACGAGCTGCCGGTGGCGGTCAATTTCGCTGCGCTGTGCTGTCAAATCGGCTTCATTTCCGGCGGGCGCGGAATTAACAACCTGGTAGATGCGGCTAGGCGAAACCCGTGCCGCCTCGGCGATCAACGCCGTCCTGACGTGCTGTCGGGTCAAAGCGACGATGAGCCTGTTACGCTCTGCAAGAGATTCTTCGATCTGCTCAACGACTTTCTCGAGCGGCTTCAGTGCTTCGAGTTCTTGACGCAGACGTTCGATACTGGGCATTCGATGACTTTTCGAAGGCCGGGAGACGGAAGCCTCAAATATACTCTATTGTTGAGTGAAGCGATTTGCAAGGAGCGCGCCTCGCCGCGCCACGCGGTTGGGGCTGGGGTTGCTGGCCCGCGGCTAAGGCTGTGCTACCTTCCACGGCCATGGATCGTGCCTATTGTACCAAGGTGCTGCAGGAAGCCGAGCAGGAGCTCGAGGCGGCGACCACGCGCACCGCGGTCAACGCGGCTGCGAAGAAGCTGCAGCGCGCCAGGGCGGAGCTGAAGCAGCTCGGGGCAGGGCAGGCAGAGGAGCCGAAGCGCGCTACGGGGCAGGCGCGAAAACGAGAATCAGAGCCGCGATGAAGCCGACGCGTGGTGTTCTTGCCGTGCTTGCTCTCGCGGTCTTGCCGCTAGGTTGCTCTATCGTCCGTTCGAATGTGACCCGCTTCAATCATCTGCCGCAGAATATTGCCGGAAACTCGGTGTATTTCCTACCGACCGCGGAGCAGGGCACGAGCGCGGCCTATCGCGCCTACTCCAGCCGAGTCGCAGTGGAGCTCGCCAAGCATGGCATGCGCAGGAGTGACGACATCGCGACCGCCGACTACGCCGTGACCATGGCCTACGGGTTAGGTAGTGAGCGGCAGACTTCCCGTGAGATTCCGCTCTACAATCGGAACGGCCACTTTACGACCCCTGTAGGCGTGATGCCGTATACGCAGACTGTGTATGATCGCTATTTCACAATCCGCATGACCGATCTTCAGCGCTCGACCCCGGAGAATCCTATGCCCGTCTACGAAGGCAGCGTCGTGAGCACCGGGGAGTCGGCCTCGTTTGACCAAGTGGCCGATTGCATGATCCAGGCGTTGTTTGAGGATTTCCGGCGGTCGGGGACTGCTCGCGTGGATATTGATGCCTCCGAATGCCAATGACGTTCTTGACGACGCTACGCTCAAGACCGTCACCGCGGTGTACTATTGCCCGCTGCCCACTCGGCGCGCCTGGGCTGTGGACCGTTTCGTTCATGCGCTATGCTGCCGATTTATCCGCCGCTTTGATGTAGGCCGAGTCACTTACCGTGCGCTCTCATTTAGCTTGGCGGGCCGCGCGACTGACCGCCTCGAATTCCTCGATAGGAGTCGTCTCGTCGTAAATGCCGGCGCCGACGATCCAGGAGCGTCCCGGCACCATGATCACATAGGTTGACCTTGCGCACCGGCTCCGCCCTACCCGGCCCCGGAAAGGGGTATGTCCACCAGCCGCCACCGGGCTGGCGCGCCGCCGCGCATTGTGCCTCAGCCCGCTCGGCCGCAGTCACGCCACCGTACGTCGGACCGTCTGCGATCCGTTTGCCATCGCGCTCCGGCTGGAAGGGATTGGCCAGGATAATGCCCCGATCGCAGTCGGAGACGAAGACGTAAGTATCCTTCCAAACGTAAGATGACTGCGGGCCTCGGAACGCGGCCAGACCTGCCTCCCCCTTCTTCAGCCAGAATCGTGGCTGCCTGCTTCACCTTATCCAAGATTTCCTCGGCGGTGGCGCGCTCCTCCTCGGCGGCCGCGAGGGTCGCGGCGGAGAGCGCACCGAAGGCGACCAAGAAAAGGGCCCACCCGAGCCTGATGATGCGCATTTGGATGCTGTCGTCCCGCGCTGGGAAGGTGCGAGTCTGGTTCAGACGGGTTACCCAACCGGGTGGAATGACGCAAGTCGGCTAAAGAGGTATGCCGGGAGTTCGCAGCGGACTGAGGCGATCCCTGATCCTCGGCCCACCTACCAATCGCACTTCGCATTCTGATGAAGCGCGGTTGCGCACTTCAGGCTCGCTGCCTTTCGAATCACAACCGAAAGAAGTGCAATTAAAGTTGATGAGGCGGGTTGGCAATCGATCGAGATGATCTAGCTGCCCCTTTAGGGCGCCGCGACTTCAACCTTGCTCCACTTTTTTCCATGCCGAGGAGGGGAAAGCGGTCATGGCGGACAAATCCACGGAGAAAGTGCAGCAGACTACGCGTGAAGCAGC
>JBKPDM010000575.1:0-10043 GCA_046727895.1 Pseudomonadota bacterium
GCCCGGATCAGCTCTCCCCTCCGCCGGATGGGGGTGAGGGGCCGTCGCTCCCCGTCCGCGGCTCCGCCGCGCCCTTCGCTCCCCGACCCTGGCGGCAGTGGCTGCCGCTCGGGCCCCGCTCCGCGGCCGGGGCGGGGCTCGGCGCAGGGCGGCTGTGGGACCGGCTGTCGGCTGCCACCGTCGCTGCCGTCCTGCTGCTTGTGCTCGCCACCTTTGGCGACTACGGCGTATCGTGGGACGAGGCGGGGCAGGATACCTACGGAAAGTTGCTCCTCGCCTATTACGCATCAGGCTTCACCGATCAATCGGCGTTCCATTTCGCCAATCTCTATCTCTATGGCGGGGCCTTCGACCTCCTGGCCGCGCTCCTCAACCGCATCCCGCACTTTGGTGAGTACGAGACTCGGCATCTCCTGGGCGGCCTGGTTGGCGTCGCCGGGCTGTTTGCCACGTGGCGCCTCGGGCGGCGGATAGGTGGTCCGCGCGCCGGCTGGCTGGCACTCGCCCTGCTCGCCGCGACGCCTGCCTACTACGGACACATGTTTATCAATCCCAAGGACCTGCCGCTCGCGGCCGGGCTGGCGGGAACGCTTTATTTCATCGTTCGCACGCTTGAGGACTGGCCGCGCCCGGCTTGGCGAACCGGCATTGGCCTCGGGCTGGCATTCGGGATCGCCCTTGGCGTCCGGGTCGCCG
Organism: Pseudomonadota bacterium; assembly: GCA_046727895.1. GTDB lineage: Bacteria > Pseudomonadota > Alphaproteobacteria > Geminicoccales > Geminicoccaceae > DATAOG01. Next base: position 697 of record JBKPDM010000575.1, read on the forward strand.
CGATCATGATCACGCCGGCGCTGCTCCTGCCGATGCTCGTCGGCCTGGCCGCCCGAAGCCGCGATGAGGTCGGGTTCGGCGGAGCCCTCCGCGAGGCGCTGCAGGGCGCGCTCCGTCTCCTGCCGGGCTTAGCGGTTGCCCTCGGGGTCACGGTGCTGCTCTGGCCATGGAGCGGCCTCGATTGGCGCAACGTGCTCCTCGCCCTCGAGACCTTCAAGAACTTCCCCTTCGACGGGAAGGTGCTCTTCGAAGGCGCGATCGTGCCAGCGGCGGACGTGTCGGGCATCTACCTGCCCCTGCTTCTCGGCCTGACCCTTCCCGAGGTGATGCTCACCGGTCTCGGGCTCGGCGCCCTGCTCGCGGCCTGGGAAGTCTGGCGGCGCGGTGCGGTGGCGCTCCGGCTGCTACTCGACCTGCGGCTGCTCGCGGTCCTCACCGCGGCCGCCTTTCCCATCCTCTTCTTCGTCGTTACCGCACCCACCGCCTACAACGGCATCCGGCACTACCTCTTCATCCTGCCGCCGCTTGCCGTGCTCGCCGCGTTGGCCGTCGCAAGCCTGTGGGGACGGGCGCGGCCGTCGGCTCGCACCGTGCTCGCGGTCGCGGTCTCCGCGGGCCTTCTCCTCCCCACGGCGCGTATGGTCGAACTGCATCCCGACGAGTACGTGTACTTCAACGACCTGAGCGGGGGCGTGAAGGCCGCTCAAGGGCGGTTCGAACTCGACTACTGGGGCACCTCGCTCGCCGAAGCGACGGCGAAGCTGATCCAGCGGCTCGCCGCGATGGGCCTGGCCCATCCGCCCCGGCCCTGGCGCGTGTACGTCTGCGCCGACACGACGTCGGCCGCCTATTTCTTCCCTCCCTATCTCACCGCCGTGCCCACGCCCAAGGAGGCGGACTTCGTCGTCGCCCTGAACCAGTTCTACTGCCCGAAGATGGGGCTCGAGCAGCAGGTCGCCCGGGTCGAGCGGGACGGCGCCCTCCTCTCCTGGGTCGGCGACGCCGCCGGTGTGCTCACCGCTGGTCGCAAGCACGCCCAAGCCGAAGCAGCAGCGCGCACGGCGATCGCCGTTCCGGGCGGCAGCCCCCAACCGCATCAGCGCCACGGGTGAGGTGCCCGCCCGGAGCATGGCCCGCCGCCTCGCCCGAACTCCGTCGTCGGACCACCCTGCGGGCGGCTGGCGGGACTTCTGGGATCGGCCGCACCGAATCTATGTCAACGCCCGGCATCAAGAGATCCACTACGCGCGCGTCGCCGAAGACATTATCGGCGTGCTGCCCAGCCCCGACGCCGTGGTCTTGGACCACGGCTGCGGCGAGGCGCTCCATGCCGACCGCGTGGCGGCGCGCTGCCGTCACCTGTATCTGTGCGACGCCGCGCCGGCGGTGCGCCGGGGGCTCGAAGGGCGCTTCGCGGCCACACCGACGATCACCGTGCTCGCGCCCGACGGGGTGGCGAGCCTGCCCGATTCCGGCCTCGACCTCGTCGTCGCCAACTCGCTCGTGCAGTATCTCACGCCAGCCGAGTTCGGCGACTTGGCGCGCCTCTGGCGCCGCGAGCTCAAGCCAGACGGCCTGCTGGTCGTCGCCGATGTGCTTTCGCCCGACGCCAGCCTGCTGCAAGACGTCGCAGCCCTCCTCAGGGTGGCGCGCCGCGAAGGCTTCCTGCTAGCGGCGCTGGCCGGGCTCGCGGCAACCTTCGCCTCCGACTACCGCCGGCTGCGCAAGCGATTTGGGCTCGCGCGCTACGCTGAGGCCGACTTGGTCTCGTTGCTCGCCGCCGCCGGCTTCTCGGCCCGGCGGCGTCACCCGAACTTCGGCTTCGACCGGGCGCGGATGACCTTCACCGCCCGCCCAATGGGCTGACGTCGTGACCACCGCCGCCAGCGGCCGGGCCGCTGGTGCGGCCGCTTTGGCGGGCCGGAAGGTCCAGGCGCGGTTCGCCAAGAACGTCCAGCACAGGACGACGCCGGTCGTCACGACCTGGGCGGCGAGGTAGTGGACCACGAGCGGCCCCGTGAGGATAGCCATGGCGAAACCGTTGAGGACAAAGCCGACCGTCGCCACGGTGAAGAAGCGCGGCACGGCGGCCGCGTGCGCGCGGCGGCTACGGAAGGTGTAGCGGCGGTTGAGGACATAGGAGATCACGCCGCCGACGACGAAGCCGAGCAAGGAGGCCGGCACCGGCCGGACCGCCAACGCCTCGACGGCGACGATGAGCGTACCGTAGTGGCCGACTGCAGCGAGCGCGCCGACGCCCGCGAACGCTACGAACTGGGGGACGACATCGCGCATTGCGCCTCACGCTTGGCCGGCAGCGTACGGTACGCGCACCCAATCGGCGGCGCCAGTACCTCGACCCGATTTCTCCGAGCCGCCGCCCGCCCCTTATCGCCAAGAAGGCAAGGCGCTCAAGCAACTGAGCAAGCACCTGGGGCTCTATCGTGACCAGGGACCGACGGAGCGGCCGAGCGACCGTCCCCTTTCGGACATGAGCCACGAGGAGCTGTATCAACGGCCGCACAATGCCAGAGCCAGCCTGGCCCGGGTAATCGAGCATGAGCAAGGACGAGCAGCCTACTTGATGGTGCTCAGCGAGACCTCCATGACCGCGCAAAACGCCCTCATCGCTGGCTTCTCTATCCTCTCTCCGGCGCCAGACGACGCGTGAAAAGCAGCCGCGCCACACAGCGGTGGCTGCGCCGACCCTTTCATCTTTCCGGAGAGTGCAACTACAATCTGGGCATTCGACGAGGCAGCGCTCCGCGAAACGCGGGAGGCTCTCGCCAAGCGCGACGCGACGCTCGCGGCTGAGAACGCGGAAACGCTCAAGGCCGTTCTGCAGGAGGCAGGCCAGGCGTTGTACGCCCAGGCGCCACAGGCTGCGCCGCATGCGCGCCCCGAGGTCGAACCTCCCAGCAGCGAAGCCAGGCCGACCGGCTCCGCGCTCGGAGGTCGCGTGGTCGACGCGGAGTACCGCGAGACTGGCACCGGCCGACCCTGACCTGATGCTTCGCAGACGTGGCCGAGGCTCGGGACTATACGGGGTGATCGGCGTCCCGCGCGACGCCGATCAGAAGGTGATCAAGGACGCGTTCCACCGGCTCGCCCTGAAATACCACCCGGACCGGAGCAAGGGCCCGGCGCGGCTGAGCGCTTCAAGGAGGTCGCAGAGGCCTACGCTGTTCTCAACGACCCGAAGAAGCGGGCCGACTACGACGCGCGGGGCGGGCCGGCGTCGCAGGCTTCTCGCCCGAGGACCTGTTCGGCGGCATCGATTTCGAGTATCTGTTCGGCGGGTTGACCGATTTCGGCGGAGCCGCGGCGGTGCAACAAGGCGCGTTCTACAAGCATCCAGACGGGACAACGGTGAAGGGCGTGGTTCGTCCCTTGCCGGTGTTTGAAGAGGTGTTCCCGAACCTGCCGCAGCCCATTCTCGACGGAAAGCCCCTCTATATCGCCGCGTACAAACGCGCTTGGGAGCTTGCGTTCCGCAATTTTTACGTGCCGACCGCGGTCAACGGATTTCTCTCCTGGTACGCGGACGCGGCGTTTAGCGAACACGTCTTCCTGTGGGACACGGCCACGATGGTGGGCTTCCTCCGCTACGGCTACGGTCTCGTGCCCGGCGTTGAATCGCTGGACAACTTTTACGTCAAGCAACACCCCGACGGGGAAATCTGCCGCGAGATTAGCCGCACTGACGGGAAAGACAACCGCGGATGGATCAATGATCGCGACCGGATTATGAGCCGTGTCGGCTTCGATTCACTCGAGCACGCGCACGAGTCTGAAATCCCCTACATAGGGAAAACTCCGCCCTCGGCGAGACCCTTCCTCACGCTCGACGCTCTCAACCACCCACTCCTCGCCCTCGCCGAACTCACTAGCTACGAACAGACCGGGGACCTCGGGCGGCTCGAGAGAGTGTACGCTCCCCTCCGCGCCTATCACGAAGCACTGCATCGGTTCCTGGAGCAGGGGAACGGCCTGTATCTGACCGACTGGGGAAGCTTTGACAACTCGCCCCGCAACCCCGGCCTCGCGGGCGGCGGAGTGGGTGTCGACATCTCGAGCGAGATGGCGGCGTTTGCCGAGCAGCTGATTAAGATCGCCCGGCTTACGGGGCACGACGCCGACATTCCCGCGCTTGCAGATCAACTGCACAAACTGCGCGAGCGAATCCGCACACTCATGTGGAGTGCGGAGGAGGGGTTCTTCCTTGATCTTCGGGCGGACGGCTCTCAGTCGCCCGTCAAATCGATCGCGGGTTTCTTTCCGCTCCTGGCCGGCGCTGCGGACGATGCGCAGATCGCAGAGCTCCTAGAACACCTCTTCGACCCGCGCACATTCGGCCGAGACGTCCCCGTGCCGTCGGTCAGTGCAGATACGCGAGGCTACGATCCCGAAGGACGCTCCTGGGCAGGTGGTGTGTGGCCATCCACCAACATGCTGGTGCTCGAAGGACTGGAGCGTACCCAGGGCGGTCACGAGATCGCCCGCACCATCGCCCGGAGGTACCTGGCCGCGGTGAACGGGGCTTTTGGAACAACGAATACTTTCTGGGAGTGCTACGCTCCAGACTACGGCCCGGATAACACGCCGCGGCCGGGAACCGACGCGGAGGGCCGACCCTGCCGTGCCCACTTCGTGGGCTGGAGCGGTCTCGCGCCGATCCGCTACCTCATTGAGTACGAGATCGGCATCCGAGCGTCGGCGCCCGAAAAAGAGGTCTATTGGGATCTAAGGAGCACCGGACGCGCGGGAATTCGGAACTTTCGCTTCGGGAACGGAAACGCGCCGGACGGCATAGGCGAACCGAGGGACATTAACACGGACCTTGTCGCGCGCCCCGCACCAGGCGGTGCGACGTACCTTCTGTCCTACCGTGCAAACGCCCCGTACACGCTCGTCGTCACAACCCAGGGCGGAGTCGTCTTGAGCATAGAAATTCCCCGCACGGAGGAAGAGCGGGAATTGCACATTCCGCAGCACCGCAACGGGTGAGGTTGCAGTCGTCGCGCTGTTCTTCGACAGAAAGTAGCACAGTGAGAACGCGCCGTTTGTGATCGGTGCGGCGGCTCTGATTGTCATCGTCGGCACGCTCTACACCTTCTACGACAGTGCCATACTTGCGTCCGGATACGTGCTTTTGCTGATCGCGGCGTTTCTCAACCAGAACCGGATGCTGGCCTTCCTGAATCGCAAGGTGCAGAGGCAGGCAGCCGAGCACGCCGAGATGAACGACACGCTCGAGAGCCGGGTCGGCCATCAGGTGGCGGAGATCGACCGGCTGGCGCGCCTCAAGCGGTTCCTGCCGGGCGAGGTCGCCGACCTGATCATGACCGAGGGGAAAGAGGCCCTACTCGAGGGCCACCGACGCTATATCGCGTGCCTGTTTTGCGATATCCGGCGGTTCACCTCGATGACCGAAACCATGGAACCCGAGGACGTCATGGACGTGCTGCGCGGTTTTCATGGTCGGGCCGGACGGCTGGTCGTCCAGTATCGCGGTACCATCGGCTATCGCGCCGGCGACGGGATCATGGTGTTCTTCAACGATCCGATCCAGTGCGACGATCCCGACCTGCGTGCGGTCAGGCTGGCGCTGGACTTGCAGCGGGCGTTTGCCGATCTCCAGGGCCGATGGGCCAAGTTGGGCGTCGATGTCGGCCTTGGGATCGGCATCGCTAGCGGTTACGCGACCATGGGCGTGATCGGCGAAGAAGGCCGGTTCGACTACACGCCGATCGGCGGCGCGGTGAACCTCGCAGCTCGGCTCACCGACCATGCGCAGGACGGACAGATCCTGATCAGCCCGCGCACTTTCGTAGAGGTCGAGGCGTTGATCGCCTCGCGCCCCGCAGGGGCGGTTTCCCTCAAGGGCATGGCGCAACCGGTGGACGTCTTCCTTTTGGAGGGCCTAAAGGACGACTCGATCCTCGTCCCACTAACAACCTACAGCAAGCAGTCGTGACGACACCGCCTTCGAGCCGCCGTCTGATGCTCGAAGAAAGGCCAGAGGGGCGCGATCGCCCGCGCTCTCGATACGGCTCAGGCTCGGCTCCCCGCGGCGCGCGATAGGAATGTCCGGGCTTAGCCCAAGGTTCTGTGTTCACCAAGTGCGATACCGATCATGGCGAAGCCGATGCTGATCCCGACCAGCACCCACGCATGGATGCCTCCTATCGGACGTTCTGGTTGCGGGCGGCGTAGATCGCCGCGGTGTCGATCGCGGGCTGCGTCGGCTCGACTGTGGCCGGCCGCACCTGGCTGCGGATGGCGGTGGCCTCGTCCTCGGCGGCGCGGGCCTCGAGCAGAGCGCGGCGGACCTGCGCGACCGGCGTCGCCTTGGCGACGAAGCCGGCGGCGAGGTCGGCCCGGCCGGCGATGGCACAGAGCTCATGCACCTCGCTGACGTAGGCGAGCGTCGCCCGACGTGCCTCGGCCCGGACCGCGTCGAGATCGATCACCTGCGCGGTCGGTTGCGCAGCCGCGACCGGAGCAGCCGACGTTGCCTGCTGGCGAAGGATGGCTGCCGGATCTGCGACCGCGGGCTCCGGCGCAGCGGCCGCGGCCTCCAGCGCGGGAACGCCTTCCGGAACGGCCTCGGGTGGAGCGACCTGATCCGGCTTGGCACCGCGCGCTGCCGCCGGGTCCGGCTCGGGCGCATCCGGCTTTGCATTCTCCGCGGCCGCCGGGGCCTGCGCGGTCGCGGGCTGGTCCGCGTCTGCTTTACGCGGCCTGGTCTTATGAGGATCGGACATCTCGTCCTCCTTCGGGGTGGAGCTGGTGAGGATCGCCGCGAGCTGCGGCGGCGGGTTGCGGAAACGAGAGAGATCGAAGTGCGCCGCCATCTTGACCGGCGCAGCGAGGCGGTCGGCGAGCCCCAGATCGACCGCCTCTTCGGCCGAGAGCCAGGTCTCGGCCGCCATTAGCGCCGCGATCTCCTCGTCCCCGGCGCCCGACTTGTCGCGGTAGGCGGCGGTCATCGCAGCCGCCATCTTGTCCAGTGCATCGGCCATGGCGCGCATGTCGGCGGCCGTGCCCGCGACGAGCCCGGAAGGGTCGTGCAACACCAGCATGGCGTTCTCAGGCATGACGACCTCGTCGCCCGCCATCGCGACCATGCTCGCGATCGAGGCGGCGATGCCGTCAATCCAGACGATGATCGCGGCGTCGTGGCGCTTCAGCGCGTTGTAGATCGCGACGCCGTCGAACACCGAGCCGCCCGGGCTGTTGATCCGCACCGTTAGCTCGGCCACGGGCCCAAGCGCCTTCAGCTCGTCGAGGAATGCCTTGGCCGGAATGCCGAAGGCGCCGATCTCGTCGTAGATCACGACCTCGGCGGGACGCTTGGCCTGGGCGCGGAACTCATACCAGCGCTTCACGCCGCGTTCTCCTCGGTCGTGGGCATGCTCGCAGTATCGCTCTCGTCGAACGCGGGCTCGGCACCATCGGTGGCTTGCCCCTGCGCCTGGCGGCCGAAGCTGAGACCGAGCTCCTCCTCGCGCGCATGGTCTGCGGCGATGCGCCGATCGACCTCCTCGGCGTCGTAGCCCTCGCTCTCGATCACGTCGGAGCGGGACTTGAGCCCGGCCTCGATCGCCTCGATCTCGGCCTTGCGGTCCTTGAGCGGATCGACCCAGTCCCACTTCGGCGGGATCCACTTGACCGCCAGATACGGCGCCGGATTCTGAGCGAAGCCCGGGAGGTCGAGCGCGCCGGCAAGCGCGGCGTCACGGAGCCAGCGCTGCCAGACGGGCCGGCAGAGCTGGAACACCAGCGTGCTGTGCTGGAGCTGCTCGATGCGCCGCCGGAACTCCAGCTTGCCCTCGCGCAGACTCGAGTAGTTCGCCTGGCGCAGGTCCCCGGTGACGTTGGTGTAGGGCACGCCCATGGCGGCACAGCAGGCGAGCAGCGTGCGATATTGGAAGGCCTCGTAGCTGCCGCCGACATCGGCGGGATCGGAGAACTTGATGTCCTCGCCCGGCAGCAGGAGCTGCATGGTGCCGGGCTGCAGGCCGATCAGCGCGGCACCGTCGGCGTCCTTCTGGGCGCTGTCCTCGCCCATGACGTCGTCGGGCCCGGGCCGGGTAACGAAGCCCGCGAACATCGCGGCGACCTTCTTCCGGTCAAGCTCGGCATCGTCGTACTGGTCGAGCAGCCAGAGCCGCACCATCGCGGGCGCGACCCACGGCACGCCCCGGATCTGGCCCTCCGCGATTGGGTGGAACAGGTGCAGCACCTGCTCCGCCGGCACGCGGACCGTCTCACCAACACCGCGCTGGCGGACATCGCCCGGGTGGGTGCGGTAGAAGTGGCACGCGACCCGCCGTCCGATCCGGTCGAGCTCGATGCCGAAGATGATCTCGTTGCCGTTCGGCAGGGTCTCGCACTTGCCGAGCGGCAGGTGCTCGGAGGAGAGCATCTGCAGCTGGAGTGGGACCGTGAGCCCGTCGTCCGGCCGGCGCGGTCGGAACCGGAGGAAGCACTCGCCCGCCTCGAACATGGCGCGTGCCGCCATGGCCTGCAGGCCGTAGAAGTCGGTCAGGCCATCGGCATCGGCCTCGTCGGTCCAGGCCAGCCACAGGCGTTGGATCCGGTCCTTGAGCGCGCCGTCCTCCACCAGCGAAGAAGGCTTGATGCCGCAGCCGACCGCGTGCGCGGTGAAGCTTGCCGAGCCGTTGGCGGCATAGGGGTTGGTGCGCACCAGCTGGCGCGCCCGTGCGCGCTGCAGCTCGCCGCCCTGCAGGATCAGGCTGTTGATGCTCTCGCCACCGGCCCGCCACGCGACCAGGCGGCGCTGCATCTGAGCGCCGTCGAAGCCCGTGCTGAGCGCGAGCTTGCCCGTCGCCAGGAGCCGCGCCGCCCCGGCAATGCGCTGGACCAGGTTAAAGGCTCAGAGACCCTTCGAGGTGTAAGTCCGGATCTGGCGCACCGGCGCCGTTCCCTGTGCCACCTGCAGCTCACGCTCGAGTTCGGCGATCGCGCGGGCGATCTCGGCCGTCCCGCGGTACTCCACCATGCGGCCGTCGTACGACACGCGCGCGACCGCGCTGTCCCGCTGTGCCTTCAGCGCTTCCAGCCGTGCCTCAAGCTCAGTAATTGTGGTCATAGGATCTCGACCCACCAGCAAGGTGGCGCCACCCTTGACCCAGCGGCCGCCGCCACCTAACCATCACGACAGCAACCTCCGCGGAGAGCCTTCTCTACAATCGACGAGGTCTAGCCATGGCCTTAGATGTCGTTGTTTCCGGAACAGTCGTTGTCACGGCGGCGGCGCTGATCACATATCGAATGCTCAGAGGAAAAGGCAAAGAGGTGCCGATTGGTGGCGCTCATCC
>JBKPDM010000576.1:0-2852 GCA_046727895.1 Pseudomonadota bacterium
GCCCGGCACCGCGCGGCTGATCAGATCGAGCCTGCCCCAGTGCAGCCTGGCGAAGTAGGCGTTCTGCTCATCGATTCGGGCACGCATGTGGTTTGGCGCGCCGACAAAGGCGGCGACGAAGCGGGTCGCCGGGTCATGATAGATCTCGAGCTTAGGGCCGACCTGCTCGATCCGGCCGTCGTGCATGACCGCGATGCGATCGGAGAGCGTCAGCGCCTCTTCCTGGTTGTGGGTGACGTAGATGAACGGAATTCCGAGGTCTTGCTGATAGCGGCGAACCTCGATCTCCATCTCGCGCCGGAGCTCGCGATCGAGATTGGCCAGCGGCTCGTCGAGCAGCAGAACCGAGGGCCGCGCAACCAGGCCGCGCGCGAGGGCGACGCGTTGCTTCTGACCGCCCGAGAGTTGATGCGGAAACCGCTTGGCCAGGCCTTTAAGACGGACCAGATCCATCACCCATTCCAGCTGCTGCGCCTGCTCCACCTGACTTCGCCTCTGCATGCGCAGCGGAAAGATGATGTTCTCGGCGACCGTGCGATGCGGGAACAGCAGGAAATCCTGAAACACCATGCCGATGTTGCGGGCGTAGGGTGGCAGGTGCGTGACGTCCTTGCCGTTGATCAGGACCCGGCCGGCATCGGGAACTTCGAGCCCCGCGATGATGCGCAGCATCGTGGTCTTGCCCGAGCCGGAGGGGCCGAGCAGGGCGAAGAATTCCTCCTGCCCGATCGCGAGGTCGACCGTGCGGATCGCCTCGACCTGGCCGAACCGCTTGGCGATGTCGTGCGTTTCGAGGACCGGGCTCATTCTGCGGCAGCCGCCGCGCCCCGCCGCTCGAGCAGGTACCATTCCGAGGGCTGGCGGCCGAAGGGAAACGTGACGTGCTCGCGGAACGCCGGGCGGGCGCAGAGGCGCTCGTGCCAGGCCCTGATGTTGAGCAGATCGGGCCGCTCGACCTCCAGCGCCAGGTAGCGGTGGATCATCGGTCCGAGCGGCAGGTCGGCCATCGTGAGACGCTCGCCGAGCAGGAAGGCCCGCCCGGCAAGATGGCGCTCGAGGACCTCGAGCGAGCGTGCCACCGACGCCGCCAGCCGAGCGATCTTCGAGGGGTCGCGGTACGCGGGCTCGGTCCGCACGATCGCCCAGAACAGCTCGATACAGGGCGGATAGGGGGTGGTCTTGTGCCAGTCCATCCACTGATCGGCGCTCGTATAGTCCCGCTCGGTGTCAGGCAGGAGGCTGCCCTGACCGTAGCGCCGGCAGAGATGCCGGACGATCGCGTTGGACTCCCATATGATGTCGCCCTGGTCGCGAATCGTGGCGATCCGGCCGTTGGGATTCATGGCGCGATAGGCCGGCGTATCCAGGCCGCCGAAGGAGCCGCCGACGTCATGACGCACGTGCGGCGGGGCGAGCTCGCCGATCGCCCACATCACCGGCATGACGTTGCTGGCGTTGCGCCGGCCCCAGACCTCGAGCATCAGGGAAGCCTCCCGAGGGCGCGGGCGGCCAGCGGTCGGATCGGGCCGCCGCCCGCGCTTGCTTGCAGGCCTCAGGCGGCTTCGACTTCCGACCAGATCCGTTCCCACTTCTCGGGCGAGGACGGCGCGTCGAACTGGTAGAGCCCTTTGATCGCGCTGGTCTGGTTGAGGAACAGGATCTCGACGTAGCGGTCCGGCAGCATGTCGCGCACGTCCTCCTGCTCGAAGGCGGCGGTCAGCTCCTTGACGTTGTCATGCTCCCAGCCGAGCCAGCGCAGCTCGAGCGTCGCGGCCCTGGCGTTGCGGATGAACGGAAAACCGAGCGCGCTGGTGGCCGCTGTCGCAGCGCCCGCCATCAGGAGCGCATGCCGCGAGAGGGTCTGCGTTTTGGGCTTGATCTGCGCCGGCGAAGTGTCGGAAACCGGATCGTCGCTCAAGCTAGTGGTCATGTTCGCCCCCCTTTGCTGGTTATTGATCAGTCTACCGACTTGCGCAGCATTCGGGCAAGCCTTGGCGAGCAGAGCAGTCGGCGAGGCGGTCGTGGGACGCTTCCGGTTGCGCTGCGCTCGCCGCGATCGTCAGGATGAGGATCGCCGCTCCTATCTCGAGGCGCTGATCGTCCGGCGCGAGCCGGCGGCGAATTTCGTGAACTACAACGACGACTACGATCGCTACTCGTGCGTGCCGGGCTGGGCCCGCGCGACCCTCGAGCGACACCGGGGCGACCAGCGCCCTGCCCTCCATGAGCGCGAGCAGCTGGAGGCTGCCGGCACCCGGGATCGCTATTGGAACGCCGCGATGCGCGAGATGGTGCATACCGGCTTCATGCACAACACCATGCGGATGTATTGGGCCAAGAAGATCCTGGAGTGGTCGAAGACCCCGGAAGAGGCCTTCGCGACCGCCCTCCATCTGAACAACAAGTACTTTCTCGACGGCCGCGACCCCAACTCATACGCCAACGTCGCCTGGACGTTCGGCCTGCACGATCGACCCTGGCCCGAGCGGCCGGGGTTCGGCACGGTGCGCTCCATGAACGCCCGCGGCCTCGAGCGCAAGTTCAACATGCAGGCCTATCTCGATGCGGTCGACGGCCGGGTCGACGCCGAGCGAGGATGATCAGCCGGCGGCCGCGCGGCGCCGCGGATCGAGCGAACTGCCCTCGTAGATCTCGACCGTGCTCATGTCGAAATCGCCGATCGCAATTCGGAGCTTCGCCTTGCGACCTGTGAGCACCTGATAGGTCCAGCCCTCCCCCCGCCTGGAATACAGATCGATCCTGAGTTCATCCTGCGAAACCAGCGCGTATTGACGAAGGCTCGCAATGCTCTGATACGCAGCTCATTTGGGGCCGCGGTCGAAGGTCTCGGT
>JBKPDM010000577.1:0-3189 GCA_046727895.1 Pseudomonadota bacterium
GCGGTAGATCACGTTCTCGTTGGGATCGCTGAACAGCAGCGAGCCCTCCGGGTCCCAGACCGGGCCCTCGCCGAAGGTGAAGCCTTCGGCCACCTTCTCGATCCGGGCGTCGGCTGGAATGATGCCATCGAGGGCCGGGTCGAGCCGCACGATCTCGCCGACCGCGGGCAGGGTTTTTGGCGCATAGAAGTCGAGCGCCGCCGAGCGCACCCAGATGTAGTTGGCCGGCGGATTGGAGAGCGGACCGTTGATGCCGAACACTGCGATCTGGAACTGCTGGCCGGGCCTGACGTCGCGTCCGAGGACCAACCGGTTCGGGGCATTGTAGCCCGCGATGACCGCACCCCCGCTCTGGCCGAGCGGATAGTGCAGCCTGCCGTCGACCCAGACCTCGGCGTAGTCGTCGACCACAATCTCGAACACCAGGGTCGAGCCCGTGGGATCGAACGCGCCGATCTTCTCCGGCACGGTGACCTTGATCCGATACCAGCTGAAGGCCAGCCGCCCGGTCGAGCGACGCGCTTCGAGCGTGGTTGGATCGAGCACCTCCCAGGCGGAATCGTCGAAACCGGCGGCGCCCGCCTTAGGCTCGACATCGTGGGTCCTGATCGGGGGCCCGCTCGGCATCATGTCGGCGCCGGCCGCGTTGAAGCCGACCTCGACGATCCGAGCGTCGCTGTAGCGCCAGGCGCCTTGCACCGCCTGCACGCCCTCGGCCGTCCGCAGATCGACGATCGCCTCGGGCTTGCCCTCGGGCGTCACGAGCGATACCGGGCCGGCGCTCGCCGACCCCAGCGCGCCAAGCAGCAGGGTTGCCGCGGCTGCGGCAATCTCTTTCAACCTCGTTCTCATGAGACGTCTCCCTTCGGCGCGATCGGCTTCACGACGAAATAGAGGAACGGCGCCTGCACCTCCTTGAACCAGTGCGGCACGCCGCTCGGAATCACGATCACGTCGCCCGGGGCGAGCTCGTGGCTCTCGCCGCCCTCGATCGACGTCCCGCGGATCTGGCCGGGCTCGGTCTCCTTGGGGTCGATCGTGGTGCCGCCGGTGACCAGGGTGGCCGTACCGTCCACGACGTAAACGACGTCGGTCTCCCACAAGTGCACCTCGGCCACGCCGGGCGCGTCGCGCCGGCTCGGGTTGACCTTGTAGCCCGGCAGCTCGAGGAGCGGCTCGCCCTTGGCGAACGCCGCCTTGACCATGTCATGGTCGAAATAGCTGACCGCCGCCGCGGGCTTCGGCGCCATGCCGGGCGAGGTCGGCTCGACCGCGGCCGCCGCGAGCGTGGCGATCTGGTCGTCCTGCTTGGCGCTGGCCGCGCCGCTGACCCCGACCGCGCCGATCATCTGGCCGTCGATCACGATCGGCACGCCGCCCATGAGCGGCGTGAAGTCGGGTTGGGACGGCAGTCCCGCCATGGCGGTCCGGCCCTTGTTGATGACATCCTCAAAGAACGAGGTCGGCTTCTTGAACAGGGCGGCGGTGCGCGCCTTGCCGACGGAGATGTCGGCGCCGGCGGCGAAGGTGCCATCGAGCCGCTCGAGCGCGACGACGTGGCCGCCCGCGTCGACTACGGCGATGGCACCGCCGGCGTTGTTGCGTCTGGCCTCGGCGACCGCGGCGGCGATCACGCGCTTGGCCGCCTCGAGCGTCAGCCCCTTCTGATCGACCACCTGGGCCTGCGCCCCGGTGGTCAGCAGGAGCGCAACCGCTCCCGCAAGACATGCGTGTTTCATTGTTTCAGTCCTCGATTCTGCGGTACCAGCACGCTGGTTGCGATCGATGGCCAGCGGATGTCGGTCAGCTGCTCCTGGCCGGGTTCACCATCACCCGGACGACCTCTGTCACCGGCGGGTAGGCGAAGGTGTCACGCACCGGCTGCACGGTCGCGTGCTCGAGCTCACCCTGGCGCCAGGTCTTCGGGTTCTGGCGCGGGCCCTGGTCGGGACCGACGCCTGGGATCTGGTTGACCTCGGTGCCGGCGTCGTAGAGCACGACCTCGACCGCACGGTCGCCCATGATCGGCCGGCCGCTCTGGTCGAACAGCGCAATGTCGCCGCCTTTGGGGGCATAGAAGCAGTCGTTCGACTGACCAAACATGGTGGCGAAGGTCAGCATCTCGCCCGGCTTGGCCTTGATGGTGAAAGTGTCGGTGCGCTGAAACATGACCACGGCGCTGACGCCCGGGGCGTCCTTGACAGCGTTGATCAGGTCATCGGGCTGGCCGGCCTCGGCCTGCCGCTGCAGCCCCTCGCTCGCCGGCTGCCCGATCGTGAACAGCGGGTTGGCACCGCTGTGCACGACCGCGGTGCCGGGCGAGATCGGCGCCTTGGTGGTGCTGCCGTCGGGTAGTTTCAGGGTCTGCTCCGTGGTCAGCTGCTCGATCGTGACGGTAAACGAGGTCTCGGCCGCAAAACCCTGCTGCGCAAGGCCGATTCCGGCAGCAGCCAGAGCCAGAGCACTGCTCCCCCACCGGATGCCCATCCTGGATGAACTCCTCATCGACTTACCCTCTCCTTGGGTTTGATTGCCAATTCAATGTCGGCGTGCGGTGAACATTAACCGAATCAAGGAAAGGCCGATGATACCGATCGCTTATTGTTTCGATGCGCTAATGAGCCAGGGGCGATACTTCGGGACGGATCCGCCGATGATGGCGACGATCCTGCGGCCAGAAGGCTTATCCGGCGCCGGCACCGCGACGCGCCGAGCGCGCGCAGCAGGGACGAGAGCTGAGTGAAGACGCCCTCTTTCACTTCCTCCGGTTATTTAGCCCGACGATCCTCTCGTTGTGTCCCCCGTCTCGCAAGCGGCGGCCGACCGCGAGCAGGGTCGCCGCCGTAGCAAGCCCCCACTGACATTTGAACTGACGAGCGGTTCCGGAGTGGATAAGGAAGAGAGGGGACCGATGCAGGAGTGCGCCCACCAGCGCAAACGAACAAGCGGGTCGGGGGGAATCGTCCCGATGGAGATGCATCAGATTCGCTACTTCCTTGCCGTGGCGCGAACGCTGAACTTCACCCGGGCCGCGGAGGAATGCCATGTGACCCAGCCCGCCCTGACGCGGGCGATCCATCATCTCGAGGGAGAACTCGGAGGCGACCTGCTCAGGCGCGAGCGGACGCTGACGCATCTGACCGAGCTGGGGCAGCGCATGCTGCCGCTGATGCAACAATGCTACGACAG
>JBKPDM010000578.1:0-16136 GCA_046727895.1 Pseudomonadota bacterium
AGCCCGCACCGTGCGATCCTCTGCGGTTGCAACGCGGCGGCCAGACCGGTCGGTCGATCCGCCAGATCGCACGGGTCGCACGCAAGGGGGGAACACGCAGTGAGCATCATCGCTACCTTGATCATCGGTCTCCTGGCCGGCATCGTCGCCAAGCTGCTGATGCCGGGGCGCGATCCCGGCGGCTTCATCGTGACCATGCTGCTGGGCATCGCGGGCGCCTTCGTCGCGACCTATCTTGGACAGGCGATCGGCTGGTATCAGGCTGGCCAAGCCGCCGGCTTCATCGGGGCCGTCGTCGGCGCGGTGATCATCCTGATCGTCTATCGGCTGGTAAGGAGGTGACTTCTGAGTGCTGGCGCGACGATGTTTCGGCCGCTCGGCGATGCCCGGCGGCACCCCTTGCCGCGGCGAAATTAACCGCTCGTTAAGCCCAGTCGGCTAGAACGCAGCGCGCGCATCCGGCGCTCCTGGGTCTCACAATCCAGAATTTTCGCCGACTGGGGAACAACTCGACATGACCGGTATTCCGAAGCTGCGTCGCTTCGTGGCGCTCGCCCTGGCCATGGTGATGTTCGTGCTCATGGGGCCGGTCGGTGCCGCGCGCGCCGCTCTGGTCTCGACCGAGCAGGTGATCGGGGCGAGCGCCGCGACGGCCGATCGGGATCGCGTGATGGCGTTCCTCGGACGCGACGACGTGCGCCGGCAGATGGTCGCGCTGGGGGTCGATCCAATGGAAGCCGCAGCCCGCGTCCAGAGCCTGTCCGATGCGGAGGTGCATCAGATCGCGGGCCGTCTGGATCAGCTGCCCGCGGGCCAGGACGCGATCATCGCGATCATCGGCGCGGCCGTGTTCATCTTTCTGGTGCTGCTGATCACGGACCTGCTCGGCCTGACCCACATATTCCCGTTCGTCCACCACCCCAGATGAGCGCTCGCCGGCTCAGCCTTGCGGCTCTGGCCGTCATTGGCCTCGCGGCGTGCGCGACGCCGGCGGGACTGGAGCGCGCCGAGCGGCGCCCGGACTTGCCGGATCGGGCTGAAGTCGCCGGCGTTCCCTTCTACCCGCAGGAAGTGCTTCATTGCGGGCCGGCGGCGCTCGCCATGGCGCTCGCCTGGTCGGGCCTCGGGGTGACCCCCGCCGAGCTGACGCCCGCGGTCTATACGCCCGGGCGCGCGGGCAGCCTGCCGCCCGATATGGTGGCCGGCGCCCGCCGCTACGGCCGCCTCGCGGTGCCGGTCGAGAACCTCGGCGATCTGCTGGCCGAGCTGGCGGCCGGTCACCCGGTGCTCGTGTTGCAGAACCTCGGCCTCGACTGGTGGCCGCAATGGCACTATGCCGTCGCCGTCGGCTACGACCGCGACCAGGGTGATCTGGTCCTCCACTCAGGGCTGGAGGCGCGACAGAGGATGGCGCTTTCGACCTTCGAGCGGACCTGGGCTCGGGCCGACCATTGGGCGCTCGTCATTCTGCCGCCGGCGCGCCTGCCCGCCACCGCGGACGAAGCGGTCACGCTCCGGGCCGCGGCCGCCCTCGAGCAGGTCGGCCACGCCGATGCCGCCGCCACGGCGTATCAGACTATCCTTGAGCGCTGGCCAGGCAGCCTCGGCGCGCTGATGGGCCTCGGCAACGCGCGCTATGCGCTCGGCGATCTGAGCGGCGCCGAGGCGGCGTTCCGGTCGGCAACGACCGATCATCCGAGAGAGGCAGCGAGCTGGAACAACCTCGCCCAGGTGCTGGCCGAACGGGGCGAGCGCGAGCCGGCGCTCGAGGCGGCGCGGCGCGCGGTCGAGCTGGGCGGCCCGCTGGTCGAGACCTATCGCACGACGCTCGAGGGCATCGTCCGCGACCGGCCCACGGCGCGCGCCCTGGGGGCCTGACGGCCGGATCGAACCCGGGCCCCCGGCGCGCCGCTAGGGCCTCTTTGGGGCTGGTCAGTCGTGCACCAGCCCGGCAGGATGGTCGGCGCGGTCTGCCGAAGGGGAGGCGCGGCGTGGCCCTGATGTTTCTGAGCCCGGACGATCCGGCTGAGCCCTGGCGCAAGGAGCTCCTGGCGCGCATGCCCGGGCTCGAGGTGCGCATCTGGCCCGAGGTCGGCGATCCGGCGGACATCGACATTGCGCTGGTCTGGCGGGCGCCGCCCGGCGAGCTGGCGCGCTATCCCAATCTCAAGGCGATCCTCTCGCTCGGTGCCGGCATCGAATGGCTGGCCGCCGATCCGACGCTGCCCGAGGTGCCGATCGCGCGCATGGTCGACCCCTCGCTCACGCGCCAGATGAGCGAATACGTCCTGCTCGCCGTGCTCCGCCACCATCGGGGGTTCGATCGCTTCGAGCGCGAGCAGCGAGCGCGCAACTGGGCCTTCGCCTTTCCACCGCAGGCTGCCGAACGGCGGGTCGGGGTGATGGGTCTCGGTGAGCTTGGCGCGGCCGCAGCCCGGCAGCTCGCCGCGCACGGCTTCGACGTCTCGGGCTGGAGCCGCACGCCCAAGCGGATCGAGAACGTGACCAGCTACGCCGGGCGAAGCGAGCTGCATGCTTTCCTGCACCGCACCGACATCCTGGTCTGCCTCCTGCCGCTCACGGCCGAGACGCTCGGCATCCTGGACGCCGAGGCGTTCGATGGCCTGCCGCACGGCGCCTATGTGGTCAACGCGGGGCGCGGCGCGCATCTGGTCGAGGCGGACCTGATCGAGGCGCTGGATTCGGGCCATCTCGCCGGCGCCACTCTCGACGTCTTCCGGGAGAAGCCACTGCCGCCCGACCACCCGCTCTGGCGGCACCCCAAAGTGCTGATCACGCCTCACGTGGCGGCCTATTGCTCGCCGGCGACCGCCGCCGATGGCGTGGTCGACAACATCGGTCGAGCCCGCAGGGGCGAGCCGCTGCTCCACCAGGTGGACCGGGTTCGCGGCTATTGAACTCGGCTGTCGAGGCGACATCGCTTATCCGCCATGGGCGGGCTGCCCCGCGCCCGCTTCGGCAAGCCGCTTTCGACACCGCTCGAGATAGAGCCGCCCCGGGCCGTCGGCGGGGGCGAGGGCCAGCACCTGCTCGAACAGCGCCTTTGCGCTCGCCCATTGCCCGCCGCGGTAGGCGGCGAGGCCGGCGGCAAACCGCTCGAGACGCCTCGCTTCGTCCTCGGGCAGCGGCGCCTCCGCCAGCAGCTCGAACAGCCGCACCGGCCGGTCCAGACCGCGCAGCGTGACCACGTCGAGCTCGCGGGCCGCGAGCCGGTCCTCGACCTGGCGCCAGGTCGCTTCGCTGATCAGGATCCGCGTTCCGAAATCCTTGTTGGCGGCCTCGAGACGGGCGCCGAGGTGCGCTTCGTCGCCGATCACGGTGTAGGCGAAGCGCTCCTTCGAGCCCATGTTGCCGATGATCATCGGCCCGCTGTTGATCCCGATGCCGATGTCGAGCGGCGGCCGGTCCGGGTCGGACCAGCGCCGCTGCAGCGGCGCCAGCTTGCTCTGCATGGCGAGCGCGGCGCGGCAGGCGCGAAGCGCGTGGTCGGGCTGCGGCAGCGGCGCCCCGAACACCGCCACCAGGCCGTCGCCAACGAACTTGTCGAGCATCCCTTCGTGCGCAAAGAGCACGCGCGTCATCATGCCCAGGACGTCGTTGAGCAGCTCGGCGAACAGCGCCGGCGCCAGAGCCGTCGCGAGACGGGTCGACTGGCGGATGTCGGCGAACAGCACTGTGAGCTCGCGCTGTTCGCCGCCCAGGCGGAGCAGGGTGGGATCGCGCGCCACCTGCTCGACCAGCTCGGGGCTGAGATAGTGCTTGAAGGCGCCCCGGATGATCCGCTCCTGGCGTTGCCCGACAAAGTAGTTGTAGGCCAGGACCACCGCCCAGATTGCCGACAGAGCGACCAGGGGCAGGACCAGATTGAGCCACACGCCAAGGACGAGGAAGGCCCAGAGGTTCGATGCGATCAACCCCGCGGCGAGCGCTGCGAAGCCGAGTGTCATGACCAGGAGGCCGCGCTGCCGGGCGAGCCAGCCGATGACCAGTCCGCCGAGCGTGATCAGGCCCAGATCGAGCAGCGCGTTGGCATCGCGCCGGACAAGGAAGTCCAGCCGAAGAATGCCGTCGACCAAGCTTGCGTGGCGCTCGACGCTCGGCAGAACCGGCGAGAAGGGGGTTAGGAAGGTCTCACCGATGCCGGCCGCGGCGCCGCCGATCAGGACGATTTTGCCGTCGAACGAGACGTCGCCGGTGTCGCCGGCGAGGAGGCGCGCAGCCGAGAGGCTCGGAAATCGGCCGGGTCTTCGATAGTTGACCGGCAGACGCATGGTCTCGTCGGTCGGCACGAACCGGTCGCCGAGCGCGATCCCGCGCCCGAGCTCGAGGCGGACCCGGTCGCGCTCGACGCCCAGATACTGGCGCGCGATCTCCAACGCGAAGGACGGATAATCGTCCGCGCCATAGGCGATCACCGGGTATTCGAAGCGCGCGGCGCCGTCCCGATCGAGAGCGACGTTGGCGTGACCGAGAGCGCTTGCGGCCCGAGCGAATTCGGGCAGCGGCGCCAGCAGGCCGGTCGCGACCAGGGGCAGGCTCGCGCGCTCGCCCGGTGCGCCCTGGACCACCTTGAACGCAGCGCGGGCCACGTAAGCCGGCGGCGCGGCAGGCTTGGCCGGGTCGCGCGCGGAAAAATCAAAGGAAAAAGGCAGAACGCAGTTGCCGGCGCTCGCGATCTCGTCGGCAAACTTGCGATCGCCGGACGCGCTGTCGAGAATGCCGGCGATGACCTCGTCCAGCTTTGGCGCGCCGGTGCGCCCGGGGGTTTGCAGCGCGTCACGCAGCGTATCCAGCCAGGCCGGCGGCAGCGCGCCCGACTCCGGCTCGGCGAACAGCAGATCAAAGGCGATGGTCCGCGCGCCGGCCGCGACCAGGCGGCGCGTCATCTTCGCCATCACGCTCCGGCTCCAGGGCCAGCGGCCAACCGCGCGGATGCTGCGATCGTCGATCAGGACCAGAACGATCGCGTCCGAGGGCGGCAGCGGCGGGCGCAGCTCCATGCGCACATCCAGCGCCTTGCCCTCGAGTTCGCGCACGAGCGCGAGCCGGGTGGCTGGCAGGTAAGCGACGACGATCGCCAGCGTGGCGAGCAGCGCAACGCGAAAGGGCGTCAGCTTTCCCAGCAGCCGGCCGACCTTCGGGGTCAGGGGAGCGCGGTCCGTTCGATGAACGAGTTCTTGCGCGCTGCTCCCCACTGCGTCGGCGCGGGCGGCGGCTCCCCGACCCGGACGGTCGTGCCGTCGCCCGGGAAGAGCACGACTTCGCCGGCAATCTCGGGCCGGACGTTGCGTACGCCGACCCGACCGTCGAGCGCGACGATCGCGGTGGCGTCCGGCTGGGCTTCGGCGATCCAGTCGGTGCCCCGGACCGATGCGACGGCGGTGTTGGTCTGCACCTCGAATGTGGAGTGAGCCACCAGCAGGTTGACCAGCACCCGGATGATGCCGCGCGGCACCTGGAGCAGCACGTTGCGCCCCGCCTCCTCAGGCGCATAGTGGAAGCGGTCGAGGTTGAGGTCGGTCGCCGCGCCGAGCGTCAGCACCGAGCCGTCCTGCATGCTGAGGCGCAGCTTGGCGTCGTCCGCGGTGCGGATCCGATCGCCCTCGAACACCTCTGCACCGAGCGCGAGCGGCCGCGCCGCGCTCTGGCCCTGGCTGGTCACCTCTGCCTGCCCGACCAGCGCGCTGACCGAGCCGATTGCCTCGGCGACCTGGGCGCTTGCTGGCCCGGTACCGAGGACGGTAGCCGCGAGCAGAAGTGCCGCCAGACCTAATGCGCACCTCCTGGGTGCCGCTGCGTCAAACTCTCGCCAGCCAGCCCTTTGCATCTCGCGTCCCTTCGCCGCCCGCCGCGAACCTCAATGATCCAACCTTTCCCGGTGCCGTCAAGCGAGGCCCATCACCCTCTGGGCGATCACCCGCTGAACCGGCGCCGCCGGCCCGATGATTCTCGCAAACAGCTCGTCGCGCAGCCAGCGCGCCCACGGCCGGCGGGCCGTGACCAGGCGCGTGAGCATGCGGGTCTGGCGGATCACGCGCGCGTCGACCGGATGGCGCTCGGCCGTGTAGGTCTCGAGCCCGCCGTCCACGATCTTGCGGGCGAGGATCGTGCCGTCCTCGATGCCGAAGTTCATCCCGCGGGCGCCGACCGGCGAATGCACGTGCGCCGCATCGCCGGCCAGGAACGCCCGCCCCTGGCCATAGGCCCGGACCTGCCGATAGCTGATCTGGAAGGCGGAGCGCCAGATCTCCTCCTCCACGGTCGACCCGGCCGGCAGCAGGGTCAGGGGATCGGGGCCGTTGGACACCAGGCGAAACAGGCCGGGCTCGATCGGAATCACCGCGAGGACCGTGGCCGGCCGGGCGAACACGCTGGCCTCGGCATCACCGAACGGCCAGACCATGCGGACGTCGGCGAGCCACCATTCGGAGGGATCAGTCTCGCCCTCGAACGGCAGGCCGAGGGCGCGGCGGACGGCGCTGTGGGCGCCATCGGCGCCGATCAGATGGTCCGCCTCGACGGTCCGCTCGGCCCCGCCCGCGAGCAGATGGGCCTGTACCCGGTCCGGGCCCGGCTTGAGGCCCTTGAACTCGGTGGTCCACTCGACCTCGGTGCCGTATTCGGCCAACCGCTGCTCGAGCAGCCGCTCGGTCTCGGCCTGGAGCAGTGCCAGCATGAAGTTGTAGCGGTGCGCCACCCGGGAGAGCTCGATCGTGGCGAGCAGCCGCTCGCCGCTGCGAAAGTTGAAGCGCTGGATGCGCAGCCCCCGCGCGAGCAGCCGCTCGCTCACGCCGGACGGCTCGAGCAGCTCGAGCGTGCGCGTGTTGACGCCGATCGCCTTGGAATGCTGCGAGCGGCTCGGGTTCCGGTCGATGATCCGCACCGGCCGGCCGCGCCGCGCCAGCTCGAGGGCAGTGGCCAGACCGGTCGGGCCCGCCCCGACCACCAGCACCGGCCGCTCAGGCATCGCTCAAACCGTCCGGCGCACCGCCGCGCTTGCGCAACAGCAGGGTCAAGAGACCAACCCTCAGGCGCTCCGAATCGCGCCCGTGATCAGGCCTGTCACTTCTTCGGGCGAGCTGTCCACGATCGGCTTCTCGGCGACCTTGATGCCGCGTCGCAGCACGGCGATCCGGTCGCTTACCGCGAAGACGTCGGGCATGCGGTGGCTGATCAGGATCACGGCAATGCTCTGGTCGCGCAGACGCCGGATCAGATCGAGCACTTCGGCCACCTGACGGACGCTGATCGCTGCGGTCGGCTCGTCCATCAGGACGATCTTGGCATCGGACAGCCGGGTGCGGGCGATCGCCACCGCCTGGCGCTGGCCGCCCGACATCTGCTTGACCAGATCGCGCGGCCGGGTCTCGGACTTGAGCTCGCCGAACAGCTCCGCGGCGCGCTCATACATCGCCTGGTAGTTGACGATCTTGATGAAACCCAAAATGCGCTTCAGCTCACGGCCGAGGAATACGTTCTCGGCGGCGGTGAGGTTGTCGCAAAGAGCCAGATCCTGGTAGACGACCTCGATGCCTTCGGCGCGCGCGTCGACCGGCTTGTGAAAATGCTTGACCGCGCCATCGAGGCGGATCTCGCCCTCGGAGGGCGGGAAGTTGCCGGCGATGATCTTGACCAGGGTCGACTTGCCGGCGCCGTTGTCGCCCATGAGCCCGAGCACCTCGCCGGGCTCGAGGTCGAGATCGACGCCCTTGAGCGCCTCGATCGCGCCGAAGTGCTTGGCGATGCCACGCAGCTCCAGAAGCGCCATGTATGTCTCCGCAGACCCTGCCACGACCCGGACCCGCGAGGGTCGGGCCTGTTCGTTGGCTGCACTATGGCGCGCTCGGTGCCGCTTGACCATAGGCCGGGATCGCGTGGCGATCGCCCGCCGTATGATAGGCGCATCCGGACTCCCCGATGCGCCCCGCCCATCTGAGCGGGAAACGGCGATTGCTGGACAGGGCGTGCTCGACGGCATCGCGCTGCTCAAGCTGTACGTCACCAGGGAGCGGCTCTAAAATGTGCGACCATAGCTCTGCCGTTCTGCGTGAAGGCGAAAGGCACAGGGTCTGTATCAACCGCCAAGAGGGCCGAGCGACGACCGTGCCGCACGGTTGCCGGATCAACGAGTTCCTGGCGCGCAAGAACTGCCGCGATCCGGTGGCCGTCGAGCCTCTGTCTGGAGGCCGGAGGGAAGAGGGCCGACGGTAGCTGTGCGAGGGAACATGGCTGGACGCCAGGTCGGGGAGGCAGCGGCGCGCCCGCTTCGCAAGATCATCCACGTCGACATGGACGCCTTCTATGCCTCGGTCGAGCAGCGCGACCATCCGGAGCTGCGTGGCAAGCCGGTCGCGGTCGGCGGCGGCGGTGCGCGGGGCGTCGTGATGGCCGCCAGCTACGAGGCACGCCGCTATGGCGTTCGCTCGGCGCTACCATCGGTGACCGCGCGGCGCCTTTGCCCGGAGCTGATCTTCGTCAGACCCCGCTTCGATGCCTACCAAGCGGTGAGCCGGGAGATCCGCGCGATCTTCGAGAGCTACACCGATCTGGTCGAGCCGCTCTCGCTCGACGAGGCCTATCTCGACGTCACCCTGCCCAGGCGGGGGCCGCCGTCGGCGACCGCGATCGCCCGTGTAATCAAGCGCGAGATCTTCGAGGTCACCGGGCTCACCGCCTCGGCCGGCGTCTCGTTCAACAAGTTCCTGGCCAAGGTCGCCTCCGACATGGACAAGCCCGATGGCCTGTACGTGATCCGGCCCGAGGACGCCGAGGCGTTCATCGCTGGCCTGCCGATCGAGCGCTTCTTCGGCGTGGGCCCGGTCACCGCGCGCAAGATGAAAGAGGCCGGCATCCACAACGGCGCCGATCTACACGCCCGCCCGGAAGACGAGCTGGTCCGTCGCTTCGGCAAGGTCGGCCGGCACTATTTCAAGATCGCGCGCGGTGAGGACGAGCGCGAGGTGTCGCCCGATCGGCCCTACAAGTCGATCGGCGCCGAGGAGACCTTCGCGACCGACCTGTCCTCGCCCGAAGCGATGCTGGAGGCGCTCCGGCCGATCGCCGAGCAGGTCGCCGAGCGGATGGCCGCGGCCGATCTGTTCGGGCGCACCGTGGCCCTCAAGATCAAGCATCACGATTTCACCGTGCACACCCGCCAGCACACGCTGGCCGACCCGGTCCATTCGGCGGAGGAGGTGATGGCGCTCGCCCGCTGGCTGCTGCACACGCCCGAGCCGCCGCGCCGGCCGGTGCGTCTCCTGGGCCTCACCGCCTCGAACTTCGCCCGCTCGTCGACCGCCGCTGCCCCGGTGCAGCTTAGCCTCGGCGTCGGCGATCTCGCGATCCCCGCGCCGGCCCCCGCCACGCCAAAAGTATGAGTCTACGCGCGTTCGTCCGGCACTTCGGGAATCTGCTCCAAGGCGCGAAGCAACGGCTCGAGCTCGGTCGTCAGCGTCTTCCAGACGAGGTCTTCGTCGACCGCGAAATAGCCGTGGACGACCCGATGCCGCATGCCGACGATGCTGTGCCACGGTATGTTCGGGTGCGTCTCTTTCGTTTCCTGCGATACTTGACTGGCGGCCTCGCCGATGATCTGAATCAGATAGATCAAGGCGAGGCGCAGAACCTCGTCGGCGTCAAACTCGGCGCGGGCCTTGTCGCCGACAAGAGCGAGCGCTTTCGCCGCGGGGTCCCGCATGTGGCGAAGGTAGAGCCGGTCATCCGTCGGCATAGACGGGCTCGGCGTCCGCCAGGATGCGGTCGCGAATGTGCCGGCTCAGGCCTTTCGCGGTCACGAGTTCTGCCCGCCGGCCCAGAACCCGGCCCAATTCCTCTTCCATGGCCCCCAGCCGGATCAGCCCCGGCATGTGCTCGGGCTCGAACTCTGCCAGCAGATCGACGTCGCTGTCCGGGCGGAAGTCGTCACGTAACGCCGAGCCGAACACCGCGAGCTTACAGATGTGATGGCGCCGGCAGAACGCCGCGATCGCTTGGTGGTCGACATCGAGATGAAGGGACATGGCCAGCATAGATACAGCGTTGAGCCGAGAGCGGAAAGCCGGACTCGCGGCAGCGGTGTGTGGCCGGCGATATCCTCAGCTGTTCAGGCTGTGCGCGGCGGCAGTGAGCACCTTGAGCTTGGCCCGCGCGAGGTCGCGCCCGAGCAGGCCGAGGCCGCAGTCGGGGCCGGCGAGCAGGCAATGGGCGTCGATGTGCTCGAGCGCCCGCCGCAGCCGCTCGCGCACTTCCTCGACCTCCTCGACCCGGCTCCTGGCGATCGCAATCACGCCCAGGATCACCTTCATCCGGGTAAAGCGCTCGAGCAGGGCGAGGTCGTTCGGACGGTGTGCGTCCTCGATCGAGACCGCATCGACGGCGAGCTGATCCAGGCTTTCGGCAAGCTCGAAGTACGCCTCCTTCGGCGCCTTCGGGTAGTCCTCGGCGTCCAGCCGGTCGGGGTAGCCGCAGCAGATGTGGACGATCCGCTCGGTCGAGCGCGGCACCTTGTGAAAGCAGCGCTCGAGGTGCTTGAGGCCGAAGGCCTGCGCGTCTTCGACCCTCCGCGCGAACACCGGCTCGTCGACCTGGATCACCGGGCAGCCTGCGTCAGCGAGGCGGCGGATCTCGACGTTCAAGGCATCGGCGAGCGCGGCGCCGCGGGTCCTCGGATTCTCGTAGAAAGCGTCCGCGACGCTGTCGCCGATGGTGAGCGGCCCCGGCACGGTGATCTTGACCGGCTTTCGGGTGGCACTCTGGGCGATCTGCCAGTCGCGCACCAGGAAAGGCAGGCCGGCGCGGAGCGGACCGGTGATGGTCGGCAGGCGGGCCTGATAGTGGCCCCGCATCTGCTTCTCGGTCAGGTTCTCGAAGTCGATCCCGACGATATGCCGGCAGTGGTAGTGGATGTAGTTCTCGCGCCGGATCTCGCCGTCGGTCGGGATGTCGATTCCAAGATCGTCCTGCTCGCGCACGACCTCGACCGTGGCCCGGTCCAGGATCGCTTCGATCCGGCCGGCGTGCTGCGCCATCGTCTCCGCGTAGCCGGCGGTCGGCTCGGCGGTGTCGGTGCCGCCGTCCTTCTGGAACCAGTCCTTGATCGGCACGATTTCCAGCTTGGGGTAGGCGCCGATGGTCGTGGTCAGCATGGTGGGACCTCGTCCTCACTCAAACCGCTCCGGCTGCCGGCCGCCTCAAGCTCTTCAGGGGTCGCACCGGCCCCAGGCCATGCGCGCCGCGACCTGCGGATGTAGGCGAACGCTCAACACTGGCGAAAACGGGGGCATAGCCTCTTTGTCACAGGCGCCACGATCAGCGGTCAACCCACGTGCTACCAATACTGGTCAAATCACTATCAGACATGCCATCGAAATCGCTGAACCGGGGCCGTCCGCTGGCACCTTCAGATCAAAAAGCGCGAGATCTCGCGCGAGGAAGGTCCAGCAGATGAACTCAGAGCGACAAGGAGCTCAAGGGACTCGGCACGGACCTCGATGAATTCGCCCGCGCCGACGTCGGCAGCAAGTCGCGCTTGGACCCGACCGCGGCGGCCAAGCGCGCCGCCGCAGAGGCGATCGAGAGGGAGTAGAGAGACCTTCACTGAGGGCGGGCTCGCGTGCCTGACTGCCAGGTTTCACGAATCGTTCTTGATCAGCTGCCTGCTGAAGCGCAGAGAGTATGGCCTCCGCCATGATCTGGTTGCCCAGTTCGTTTAAGTGGCAGCAAGCATCCCTGTACACGGTCGGTTCGATGTCTTTGTAGATCCCGGTCAGGTCGATCGCCACCGCCGCCGTGATCCAGCGCCCCCACGTCACGAGTTTGATCGAATGCGACTTCCACGGTCAAGCCTACATCGCTGCCGGCGCGCTGGCGGGCTATTTGGACGACGGCCACTACGTGAAATCACCTGCACGGCAGAGCTCCCCCGTGCGCGCGGCCATGCCGGAGCTAGTCCGGAGTGCTCAGCCGTCGTCGAGCACCGCCTATGTGAGGGACTGATCACCGCGCGGGAAGTTCGGCTCCGCGACGTTGCAGCCCCTCCCATCACGCCGCGCTCTGCAGCTGCCCTCGAAGTTTCTCGAGGTATGCCCGCACCCGCGCCGCGTTCGTGCCGAGGTCGCCTTTGCCGACGCGGGAGACCGAGCGGACATCGATCCGGCTGCCGGTGCCGTCAGGCCGGATGCGCACGATGATGTCGTCGGTGAAGCCGAACCAAAGGGTCCGGTCGGTCGCTTCGATCCGGCCTTGAGAGGCCTCGGCGGCCACGATCCGCCAGCCCATATCGCGGGCGGCGGCGAGGGCGGCATCGAAGGCGGCGGCCGGCGCTGTTGCGACCACCAGCGGCCGGATGTCGGGATATCCCTGTCGCTGCTCTGCGGCCACCTCCGGGCCGCCGTAGGTCGCCGGGTTGGCCGCGCCGGCGCGCAGCGGCAGGATCGCAACGAACGCCGGCGGGTCGTCGGGATCGGTCGTGATGTCGTGGATCGGCGGCACCGCGCGTGCCGTGCGCACGTAGCTCCATGGCACGCCGGCGACGATCAGACCGATGACCAGACCGGCGAGTGCCCGGTAGATCCCGCGCCTTTGCCTGCGCAACGGCGCCATGATCAACCCCGTCGCACAGATCAGCGCGGCGACGACGCCGCCATAGGCCGCCCAGCGAACGATCGAGAAGCCGCTGCCGAACGACCAGAGGCCAAAGCGGTGGCCGGGCCCGGCAATCAGCAACGCGAGCCCGGCGATCAGCCCGAGCGCCAGACCGGTCGTGGCGATGGCTGCGGTCAATCGGCGCACGGTGGCGACCCCATGACAGCCGACGCCCTACGCCGGCAGACCGCCGCGCTCGGCCAGAAGTGCTGCGAACTCGCGGTCGGTTCTCGGGCCGAAGGTCTCGAAGGTCGGCTCGGCGCGGTCACGGTAGGCCGCCTTCTTCTGGCCGATCGGGTCCACCTCCGCCTTCTTCCTCTGCTCGGGCACCTCGACACCGTAGACCCGGGCACCATTGAGGCCGAACACCTTGGCCTTGAGCTCGGGCGTTAGCGCCGGATAGCCATGCCGCTCGATGAGGGCGTCGGCGATCTGAAAGCTCCGAAAGGCCTGGATCTGATCCTGGGGCGAGCCGTACCAGATCGAATCGGTGCCCCAGAGCACGTTGTCCTCACCGATGTACTTGAAGAGCTTGCCGAGCAGGTGCGCCGCGGTGGTCGGATCGCGCATCACGAACCGCCAGGTGCTGCCGAGCTCCGCGTAGACGTTGCCGTTCGGCCCGATGCCGTTATCGAGCACCGACCTCAGCAGAACGTCGACACCCAGCTCCGCCCGATCCGGGTCGAAGGGCCCCTCGCGATGGCCGGTCTCGAAGCCCGTGTGGTAGATGATGAAGTTCATGTCCGGATAGAGTCTCGCGGCCCGGCCGACATCGGCGCAGCGCCCGTATTGTTGTGGGAATCCGAAGAACATGAGCCCCTTGTGGATGCAGATGTTGCGCACGCCGAGCGCGCGCGCCTGCTCGATGAAGGGAATGCCGACCCGGGGGCTGTCGAGTTCCCAGCCGACGCCCGCGGGCCCCCACTGGGTGTAGCATTTCCAGGCGGCGATCGGGTAGCGCGCGATCGCATCCTCCATGAGCTTCAGAGGCGCGATCTCGGGCCCGGCGTTCGCCACCACCATGGCGTGCAGGAACAGCCGGTGCGCGCCCGCCATGCGCTCGACCAGCACCCGCACCCGCTCGGCCTCCTCGAGCGAGAGCGGATTGCTCTCGGGCAACTCGGGCACGAAACTCAGGACCGCAAGGTCGGTGTCGCTGTCCATGAACACGTGCTTGATGTACTGCTCGGCGGAGAAGCAGTCGACCGGATCGCGCTCGCCGCAGGAACCCTGCGGGAAGTTGGCGAGGATCTGCTCCCAGTAGTGGCCGGCGTTGCGACGCCATTTGCCGGCCGGATCGACCATGTGGGTCTGAACGTCGAAGATGAACTCCTCGCCGGCCAACGCCTCGGCGGCCGCGGCCGTCTCGAATGCCGCCTCGCCCGGCAGGCGGAAGACACCGCCCGTGTTGCCACGCGCGGCGAACG
Source organism: Pseudomonadota bacterium (assembly GCA_046727895.1). Classification (GTDB taxonomy): domain Bacteria; phylum Pseudomonadota; class Alphaproteobacteria; order Geminicoccales; family Geminicoccaceae; genus DATAOG01. The sequence goes on from JBKPDM010000578.1 coordinate 14,091, forward strand.
CCTGGTTCAGGGTCAGGAGCGTGGTCGCGGCACCGCACAAGGACTGCAGAAAGGCGCGCCGGGCCACGCCCACCCGTCTGGCATGGGCGGTGATCCGGGCGCCGGCCTCGGCATTGGCCTTGACCACATGCTCGGCGAGCGGCACCGGCGGGAACTCGCCGTTCGAGGTCGGATCGATCCTGATCGGCAGTCTGGTGCGCGCCATGCCGCCCCCTCCTCGACTGACCCGTCAATTCTAACCGAGGGGCAAGCGCCGCCAAAGTCACGAAACGCGGCGCGCGCTCCGGTGATATCCCCACGCTCGATTCAGCCGAAGATCGCGCGGGGCAGCCAGGTCGCCATCTGCGGGAACAGGGCGAGCAGCACCAGCATCGCCAGCTGCATGGCCACGAAGGGAACGACTCCCCGATAGATCTGGAGCGTCGTCACCTGCGGCGGCGCAACGCCGCGCAGGTAGAACAGCGCGAAGCCGAAGGGTGGCGTTAGGAACGAGGTCTGGAGGTTCATCGCGATCATGACGCCGAGCCAGACCGGATCCAGATCCATCCTGAGAAGGACCGGGCCGACGATCGGCACCACGACGAAGGTGATCTCGATGAAGTCGAGGAAAAAGCCCATGACGAACATGAGCGCCATGACCAGGACCATGGCGGCGAGCGCGCCGCCGGGCAGGTTCGTCAGGTACCGATGCACCGCCTCGTCGCCGCCGAAGCCGCGAAAGGTGAGCGAGAACAGCTGCGCGCCGATCACGATCACGAAGACCAGGGAGCTGATCCGCGTCGTCGAGCGCATGACCGCGAGCAGCGTGCCGTCGCGGTAGGTCCGGAGCAGGGCGACCCAGAGGCCCCAGGCCAGAAGGGCGCAGCAGATCATGGCGAACACGATGCCGATTTGATCGCCCGGCGGAATCGCCGAGCGCGCGATCCGCAGGTCGACGAAGCTCGTCAGCACAAGCACTGCGACGAGGCCCGCGGCGGCCAGCAGGATCGGTCGAGGGCGCTCAGGCGCGAGGCGCTGGCCGGCGAGGAGGATCGCGCCGATCGCACCGACGCCGGCCGCCTCGGTCGGGGTTGCGACTCCCGCCAGGATCGAGCCGAGCACGGCCACGATCAACACGACCGGCGCGACCAGAGCGCGCATCGTGCGGCGCGTCATCCCGCCCTCGGCGAGCTCGTCGCTCGGTACGGCGGGCGACGACTCCGGTCTGAAGAGCGCCATCGCCACCTGGTACAGGATGTACAATCCGACCAGCGCCAATCCCGGCAGCATGGCGCCCGCGAACAGATCGCCGACCGAGACCGGCTCGGGCGCGAAGTTGCCGAGCATGCGCTGGGCTTCCTGATGCGCATTCGAGATTTGATCGCCGAGCACCACGAGAACGATCGACGGCGGAATAATCTGGCCGAGCGTACCGGCGGCGCTGATCGAGCCGCAGGCAAGCGCCGGGTCGTAGCCGCGGCGCAGCATGGTCGGCAGCGACAGGAGGCCCATGGTGACCACGGTGGCGCCGACGATGCCAGTCGAGGCGGCAAGCAAGGCACCCACGATCGACACCGAGATTCCGAGCCCGCCGCGCAGCTTGCCGAACAGCTGCCCCATCGCGTCGAGCAGCTCCTCGGCGACCTTGGAGCGCTCGAGCATCACGCCCATGAACACGAACAGCGGCACGGCGATCAGCACCTCGTTGGTCATCACGCCGTAGATCCGGTTCGGGAAGAAGCCGAAGAACGCGGCGTCGAACACGTTCAGCGCGTAGCCGATGGCCGCGAAGATCAGCGCCGTGCCGGCGAGCGTGAAGGCAACCGGAAAGCCCAGAAGAATCAGGCCGCACAGCGCGACGAACATCAACAGATCGAGCCACTGGCCGAGGCCGAGCACGCTCACAGGCCTGGTTCCCCGCCATCGGCCGCCGCGCCCGCCGGCACATCTACGCCGGCAAGGCAGAGCGCTGAGCGCGCCGCGAGCGCCAGGCCCTGCAGCGCCACCAGCCCGGCGAACACCAGGATGATGCTCTTCAACAGATACACGCCCGGGATGCCCAAGCTG
>JBKPDM010000579.1:0-9531 GCA_046727895.1 Pseudomonadota bacterium
GCCTCCTACGAGATAGCCAACGGGATCGCCACAGCCTTCTACGGGCAGCCCTGCAAGTACGAGAGCATCTCGGAGGAGTCATTTGCGGACCAGATCTCACGCTTTCTCGAAAGGCTGCGCAAGGGGGAGGTGCGCGATCTCAGACTGGTGGAGTTTCGAGTGCAGGGAAGCCCCCTCTACGGCGCTCCCGATCTCAATCTATCGAACAAGGAGAACCTCTCGCTCGGGCGCGCGCTCGAGGAGCTGGAGCAGGCGCTGCGCTGGACGATCGACGATCTGGATCGCATTCCGGGCTTCAAGGTGCTGTTCAGCGACAAGCGGGTGTCGATGGAGATCGAACCGCTCGAGAACGCCTCCGCCGAGGAGCGCAAGTACGCGCTTCGGTATCGCGACCAATCGCTGAGTCTCGGTGAGCGTCAGGCATTCGAGGACCTCATCGAGCGGGATCACGGGATCAAGGTTGTCTCGACAACGAAGCGCGGCGCGCGCGGCCGCAAGGCGTGAGCTGATCCGAGAGCTGCTCCGACACGGCGCACGCTTCGTCGAGCCCCGTCTCGAAGTCGTGGAGGCAGCGGAGTGGCTCGCGGGGCTTGGGCTGGTCGCGCTGCACCGCGGCCGGGCCGTGCGCTGCGCGAACCAGCTTGATCGTGACTTCCCGCCCCCGATGCGCGACTGTGACGGTCTCATCGCGCTGCGGCCCCAGGCTGATGGAGGCGGTGGGGACTATCGTTGCCCGGAGTGCGAACGGATCATCTTTCCCGAAGCTGACCGCAAGCAGGAGTTCGACACGCTCGGCGTCCAGCTGCAGCAGGCCGGCATCGAGGCATTCCTGATCAACGCCTGCGGCGAACTTGCATCGGGGAGGCCGTTTGTCGGGGGCGTCCTGACCCTTCCGCTCGAGAGCATTAACGCGTTCGTCTCTATCGTCGATTACTGCACCGATGAGCGTTGGCTTCGCCGGAGCACAGCGGCTGGCCAGCCGTGCGTCTACGTGACCGTAGGGCCTGACAAGGCGTCGCAGCTCCTCGACGACGAGGCCATCGCCCGCGTCGAGCTTGTCGATATCCTCCTCGGCGCCAAGGACCTGCAAGCGCTACTCGTCGACCGGGCCAGCCGTGGCCCCGCCCTGCTCCTCAACGTCGACATGCCGGTCCATGCGCTGGGTGCCCGCCCAATCGCAGTGGAGCCCCGCGAGCCGGCCGAACCACGCCGCATCTTCCACCTCCGTCTTTCCTCCGAGGGACTGCTCGTCGACGGACTGCTTGCGATCCGGGTGCAGCGTCGCGATACCGCCATGGCAATCATGCGGGTCTTCATGGAGACCTATGCCACAGCGGCAGCCTCGGGTCGCGCGGTCGAGCCGATGACCGCCAACGCGCTCGCCAATGCCATCGACCCCACTGCCGAGAAGTTCGACGATGCCGACAGCATCGCGCGACACATCCCTCGGATTCGGAAGTCCATCATCGACATCGTGCGCCAAAACACCGGCGAGCCGATCGGCGAGCATGACATCATCGAGACCGTCTCGCGCAGCAGCGCTGATGGGGAGGCCGAGGGATACCGGTTGAACCCCAGAACTGTGGCACTGGGCCCTGTCGAGCCCTGATCGGCCCTACTGTCCGATGCGACTGCCGAACTGTCCGGTCGTGCGCCGGGCGCTCTCAAGGATGCCTAGGCTTTCTGCGACTTCTCTGACCGTGTAACCGACAGAACTGTCCGATGGGGCAGGATCACTGTCCTGCAAGTTAGGCCCGTAATCCCCCAGGCTCCTCCACGACGAGAACGTGGAGGAGCGGATGTCCTCATCCAATCGCTACCCCGGCATTGACCCGCGCATCGTCGCGAGCGTCCGGCACCACGCGCGGCGAGCCAGCGGCAGGCTCCCTGCCTTGGAGCTCGAGGATCTCGAGCAGCAGCTCATGCTTCATGCGCATCGGCGCCTGACCTCATACGATCCGGAACGCGCCGACCTCTGGACGTACGCCGACCGCGTGCTGTCGAACTTCGTCGCGAACCTGGCCAAAGCGGCGGGCGCAAGGAGCCGGGGTGGCGGCGCATCGACAGTATCCCTCGACGACCCGAAGCTCGAACTCGACGGCGAGCCGATCGCGGCCGTGTTCGGCGATCGCCGATCGCCCGACCTCAGCTGGTGCGAGCACATCCACCTCCGGCAAGACCTCGACCGCGTGCTGCATTCTCTGCCGGAGCACCTCCAGGACTGCTGCCGCTGGCTTGCCACGGGCTCGGTCACCGAAGCAGCCCGGCGCTCCGGTCTGGCGCGCGGCTCGATCTACAGCCGGATCGCGACGCTGAAGCGCGCGTTCGCTGCGGCCGGCCTCGACGCCTACCTCGCCTCGCCCTGCCCGACACTTTCGGCCGCGGCTCGGTAAGTGACCAAGCAGAACGCCAGAAACCAGGCCGGGCCTTCGCGGTCATAGAACACCCGTTGCTCGGGGAAAGCCGCGACCGTATCGCTCCACGTACGGCGTCGGGGCCCGGCCTCCTCTCCTCGGCGAAAACTGGAGCATGACGAGCACATGGAGACGCGATGACTCTGCACATCGTAACCGCCGACGAGCGTCTGGCCGAGGCGAACAGCAAGCCGACGGTGGCCATCTTTGGGCCGCCGGGCGTCGGTAAGACGTCGCTGCTCCAAACCTTGCTCGCGAGCACCACCATGTGCGTGGACCTCGAGGCGGGCATGAAGTCGGTCCAGGACTGGCGGGGCGACAGCATCCCGATCCGGAGCTGGCTCGACGCGGTGGACATCGCCTGCCTGATCGGCGGCGTTGACCCGGCGGCCGATCCGAACGCTTTCTTCTCCCAAGGCCATTACCAGCACGTCGCCGAGTTGTACCCTGACCTGGTCCGGCTGATCCCGCAAAAGCGCATCATCTTCGTCGACAGCATCACCGAGCTGACCCGCGAGTGCATGGCCTGGGCCAAGACCCGGCCCGAAGCCTACAGCGAGAAAAGCGGCAAGCCGGATGTTCGCGGCGCCTACGGCTTGCTGGCCCGTGAGGTCATCGCGCTGCTCAAGCATTTGCAGCACGCGCCGGGCAAGACCGTGATCTTCGTGGGCGTGCTCGAGCGGATCATGGACGAGTTCAACCGCGAGCAGTGGCAGCCGCAGATGGAGGGCGGCAAGGCGGCGCGCGAACTGCCCGCGATCGTCGACCAGGTTATGAGCATGAGCCTGTTCGAACCTGACGGCGATGGCTGGCGCCACGAGCCCGCGAAGGGCCAGGTGCGCCGCCTCGTCTGCCGCGCCGGCAACCCCTACGGCCTGCCCGCGAAGGACAGATCGGGTCGCCTCGACGTCACCGAGCCGCCCGATCTCGGGGCGCTGCTCGCCAAGATCAACCGGACCGCCCGGTCCGCCTGAGTCCCTATCCCCTGAGTACGGAGATCGACATGTACGACTTCAGCGACGTCGAGCCTCAGCAGAGCACCGATCTGATTCCCGACGGCACCTTCGCCAAGGTGGTCATGACCATCCGGCCGGGCGGCGTCGACGGCCAGACCGAGATCGACAGGGGCCTGCTCAAGGCCTCGACCACGCCCGGCAGCGACGTGCTGAGCCTGGACGGCGAGCTCACCGTGACCGCGGGCAAGTTCGTCCGCCGCAAGTTCTGGCACGCGTTCACGGTGTCGGGTGGCAAGGTCGACGAGAAGGGCGCCTCGATCGGCTGGAACATCTCCAAGCGCACCTTCCGCGCGATGATCGACAGCGCGCTCGGGCTGGATCCCGACGACAACGGCGAGGACGCCAAGGCCAAGCGGCGGCTGCGCGGTCTTGCCGACCTCGACGGCATCACCTTCGTCGCCAAGATCACGGTCGAGCCGAGCACCGATTCCCGGTATCCCGACAAGAACAAGCTCGATCGGCCGGTGCTGCCGAACGAGAAGGAGTGGCGCGCGGTCATGAACGGCGAGGACGTGGCGCCGAGCCCCTCGCGGCCACGCTCGGCCAGCAGTGGGGCCGGCAGCGCCGCCACCGCCCCGAAGCCCGCCTGGTCCCAGCAGCAGGCCAAACCCGCACAGCACGCCACTGCGGCGGCGTGGCAGCGGCCGGCGACACCACCTCACGGCCAGGACGCCGGCAACGGCCAGCCCGCGAAGCCCGCCGGTCCGGCGTGGCTGAACCCATGACCAGGTCTGCCGGATGGCTCGCCCGAAACGTCGTGCGCGACGGCGACCAACTCCGCAGGCGCCGGCGGCGCCTCCATTGCCGGTGTCGTCGCCGCGACCCGTGGGGCCCGATCCTGAGTGGGCGTACGTCCGGCCCTGCGCGATCTGCTGCCGGGAGGCCAAGGGCTTCGGCTATGTCCACCAACTCCGGCCCGATCAATTCCCGACCTTTCAGTTCTGCTCCCTCCGCTGCCAGGGTGCCGGCGCTGCGATTGCCGGGAGGCACAACGGCATGATCGACAAGACCGACATGGAGAAGCAGGCGATCAAGGACGCCAGGCGCCCCTTCGCCGAGACTCTGACCGAGCTCGGCCTGATGGAGCACTTCTTCTATCTGAGCGCCGAACAGATCGACCAGCTGATCGAGGCCGCAGTCGATGGCTTCCAGCTGTCGATGCAGTGCCAGGCCCTGAACGACGACGTGCCATTCTAGGGCGGCGTGCATGCAGGCCATCGTCGACCTGAACTCGGGCTCGGGCTTTGTCTACGGCGTGCTGAGCGCCGTCAGCGACGTCGGCGTTCGGATCAACACCCTGATCGACGTAGCGCTCGAGGCTGAGCACCGCTCGAAGCCGGCGCGCACCTATCTCGGCGGCAGCCGGATCGGCGAGCCGTGCGCCCGCAGGCTGGCCTACGAGGTCACGCTCACACCGGTGGACGTCGGCAAGGACTTCGATGGCGCACGGCTCCGCGTCTTCGACGCCGGGCACCAGTTCGAGGACCTGACCATCTGCTGGCTCCAGGCGGCCGGGTTCGATCTTCGCACCCGCGGCCGCGACGGCCGTCAGTACGGGTTCAGCATCGCGGGCGGCAGGGTGCGCGGCCACATCGATGGTGTGTTCGTCGGCGGCCCTGGCGTCGGCATCGCCTGGCCCGCGCTCTTCGAACACAAGGCACTGAACCAGACCTCATGGACCGATCTGGTCAAGCGCGGCCTCCGGCAATCGAAGCCGATCTACTTCGCCCAGTGCCAACTGTACATGGCCTACATGGAGCTCGAGGTCGCCCTGCTCACGGCGATGAACAAAGACACCCAGGAGCTCTACCACGAGGTCGTCCCTTTCGAGCCGAGCGAGGCGCAGAAGCTCTCGGACAAGGCGGTCGACATCCTGCGCGCGATCGAGGCTGAGGAGCTGCCGCCGCGGATCGCTGTGGCGCCCGACTTTTATCTCTGCCGGATGTGCCCCTACGCCCGGCGCTGCTGGGAGGGCGATGCATGAGCGAGACCTTCACGCCTTCCGACCTGCAGGCCGCGGCGATCGGCGAGATCAAAGACTGGTTCCTGCACCGGACCCATGAGCAGCAGGTGTTCCGGGTGTTCGGCTATGCCGGGGTCGGAAAGACGAGCATCACCCGGCATGCGATCGACGAGCTCGGTCTCGACACCATGGCCAAGGGCGCCGATGGCATCGTCAGCGGCGCGGGCGGCGTGATCTACGGCGCGTTCACCGGCAAAGCGGCGCTGGTCATGACCCGCAAGGGCACGCCTGCCTTCACGATTCATAGCCTGATCTACCGCGTCTCGGAGGCCACGCCTGACGAGATCGAACGGGTCAAGCAAGAGATCACCGAGATCAAGGCCAAGCTGCCGACGCTCGATCCCGCCGTGCGGCTGTTCGAGGAGTCGCGGCTGCGTAGCCTCGAGATCCGCCTCGACGACATCCACAAACCCCGCTTCGTGTTCAACGAGCAGTCGATCGTGCGCGATGCCGCCTTGATCGTGCTCGACGAGGTGTCGATGGTCGGCGACGACCTGGCGCGCGACCTGCTCGCCTTCGGGAAGCCGATCCTGGTGCTGGGCGATCCCGGTCAGCTGCCGCCGATCAAGGGCGAGGGCGCCTTCACCAAGGCCGCGCCCGACGTCATGCTCACCGAGATCCACCGCCAAGCCGGCGAGAGCGCGATCATCCGCCTCGCCACCATGGCCCGCCAGGGCCTGCCGATCCCCTACGGTGAGCACGATGCGCACGTGTGGAAGATGTCCCACAGCTCGGTGATGCCCGAGCAGATGCTGCGCGGCGGCCAGGTGATCTGCGGCCGCAACGCCACCCGCATCCAGCTGAACATCGCGATGAAGCACGCCGCCGGGTTCGATGGTGTCTATCCGACCGGCGAGCAGCGTAACGGCCAGATCGAGAAGATCATCTGCCTGAAGAACCGGCACGACCTCGGCATCGTCAACGGCATGTTCCTCGAGCTCTCAGACGTGCGCGACGAGAACGAGGTCGGCTTTTCGGCGACCATCCGCACCGAGGACGGCGACCCGGTCGGTGGGACAGATTCCAAGTCGGCCCGGTATGTAATCTACAAGGGCCACTTCGACGACCACATGCAGCGCGATCCCGAGCGCGATCGTCGGGATCACTGGATCAAGAAGGGTCTGATCGAGGCGGTGTGGGGCTATGCCATCACCTGTCATAAATCACAAGGCTCGCAATGGGAAAACGTGATCGTCTACGACGACGGTCTTGGTCGCACCGCCGAGGACCGCGCCCGCTGGCTCTACACCGCGATCACCCGTGCCGAGCAGGGGCTCGTGATCCTTGATTGACCTGAGTGGCGTCCGCCCCCTCGGCCTGGCGCAGGTCCACTACGACCTGGATGCTGTCGTCGCCGGGCTCCGGGCGAGTGCTGCGTCGTGGGTGCCGTCACACTTCCGGAACGGCAAGCGCACGGGCGACGAGCTGCGGCTCGCCAACATCCGGGGCGACAAGCCGCGCAAGCAGGGCTCGTGCGTCATCGCGCTCGAAGGCGAGCGCGCCGGCGACTGGATCGACTTCGATGACAACCAGGGCGGCGGTCCGCTCAGCACGCTCGAGCACGCGACTGGCCTGACCGGGCGGGCGCTGATCGAGTACGCGGCCGCGCTCGCGGGCTCGGCGCCGGTCAATGGCGTCAAGCATCCGGTCGCGGAGATCGTCAGCAAGGAGCAGCGGGCGGAGAACGCCGCCCGCGAGATCGAGCTCATCCTGGCGCGGGCGGCGCCACTCGCGGGCACGGCGGGCGAGACCTACCTCGCCAGCCGCGGGCTGCGCCTTCCCGAGACCCCGGACCTCCTGTTCCATCCCGATCTGACCTACTGGGACACGCGCACCGGCTACCCTGCCCTGATAGCGATCGTGCGCGACGCCGCGGGCGAGCAGATCGCCATCCACCGCACCTACCTAGCGCTGGACGGCTCGGGCAAAGGCGACGTGCCGAAGCCGCGGATGATGCTGGGCTCGACTGCGGGCGGCGCCGTGCGGCTCGGCCATGTCCGTGAGCACGGTGTGGTCGGCCTCGCCGAAGGCATCGAGACGGGGCTCAGCGTCATGCAAGCGTGCCCTGCACTGCCGGTATGGGCGACGCTGTCCTCGGGCAATCTAGAGCAGGTCGTCCTGACGCCCGAGGTTAGGCACGTCGTGATCGTCGCCGACCACGATGGCGAGGGCGTCGGCCTCAAGGTCGCCGAGCGTGCCGCCGGTCGGTTCGATGCCGAAGGGAGGCGCGTCTGGATCGCCCATCCACCGGACGCCGGCGACGACTTCAACGATCTGTTGCTGAAGAAGGGCAGCCACGCTGTCCGGCGGGTGGTTGAGGCGGCCGCGGAATGGCAGCCCGCGCCACAACCTCGAGCCCAGCAGCCCTGGACCACCGCACCCGAGCTCGGCACGCACCGGGCGCTCGGCTTTCGCGGCCCGACGTCACCGCTTCCCCAGATGCGCGCCGACGACGGCGACCTCGCCCGGCTCACCAATCGCTCCTGGAGCCTGCTGTTCACTTCTAACAGCCCGCCCTGGCTCTACCGCTGCGGCGGTGGACCGTCCTGGGTCGAGCGGGACAACGATGGGCGCCCCATACCGCGGCCCATGACCGAGGACCGACTGCGGCATGTGCTCGCCCAGCTCGTCAACTGGCGCAAGCGCGCCACGAACGGCGACCTGGTGCCAGCCTATCCGCCTCCGGTCCTCCTGAAGAACGTCCTCGCCACACCCGATCCGGCGCCGCCGGTACTGGCCGGCATCGTCACCGCGCCGGTGTTCGGCAGCGACGGCACGCTCATCACAGAGCCAGGCTATCATCCGGCGACCCGGCTGCTCTATGAGCCGACACAGAACTTCACCCTGCCTCCGGTCCCGGACGACCCGACCCCGCAACAGATCGCGGCCGCGCGATCACTGCTGCTCGACGACCTGCTCGGGGAGTTTCCGTTCGTAAGTGATCCCGAGCGCGCCCATGCCCTGGCGCTCCTGCTCCTCCCCTTCGTCCGGCCGATGATCACAGGGCCGACGCCGCTGCACATGGTCGAGAAGCCGGCACCCGGCACCGGCGCCACCCTCATGGTCGACGCCATCTCGATCATCGCCACCGGCACCAGCGCGAGCGTCATGGTCGAGGGTCGCGACGAGGACGAGTGGCGCAAGCGCCTCACCGCGAAGCTGCGCGAGATCCCCTCGCTCCTCCTGATCGACAACCTGCGCCGGCAGCTGGATGCGTCCTCCGTGGCTGCAGCACTCACCGCGCCTTACTGGGAGGACCGGGTGCTCGGCAAGTCCGAGATGACCCGCTTCCCGATCCGCTGCGTCTGGATCGCCACGGGCAACAATCCGCAGTTCTCCAACGAGATCGCTCGCCGCATGGTCCGCATCCGGCTCGACCCTCACGAGGACCAGCCGTGGCTGCGCGAGGGCTTCCGCCATCCTAACCTGCTGGCCTGGGTATGGCAGAACCGCGCCCGCCTGGTGGCCGCATGCCTCACGCTCGGCCGCGCCTGGGTCGCCGCCGGCAGGCCGCGGCACGGGAAGACGATCGGCAGCTTCGAGGGCTGGGCCGAGGTGATGGGCGGCATCCTCGAGGTCGCCGGCGTGCCCGGGTTCCTCGGCAACCTGAAGGAGATGTACGAGAAGGCGGATGCCGAGGGCGGTGTGTGGCGAGGCTTCGTCGGGGTGTGGTGGGATCGTTTCGGGACTCAGCTGGTCACTTCTGCTGATCTTTGCGAGCTGGCGCTCCAGTGCGGCATCCCACTGGCTCGGGGCGATGAGCACGCCAGGCGAACCAGCCTCGGCAAGGCGCTTGGGCGTATGCGCGATCGTATCTACACGGTCGGCGGTCGGCGGTTGCGCGTCCACCATGCCGGCTCTGCTCATGGGGCTCAGCGGTGGCAGCTGCAGGTCTCCGAATCTGATGCTGGAAGGACCTCACCAAGCTCACCCTTCGAATCTGGCGCCGGAACGACCTCACCAACCTCACCCAGAGGAGGTGAGCTTCCGGCAACCTCACCTGAACCTCACCCGGAAAAACCCGAGCAAAATCAATGCCCCGGTGAGGTTGGTGAGGTTGGTGAGGTCATTTCACCCT
>JBKPDM010000580.1:0-6280 GCA_046727895.1 Pseudomonadota bacterium
GCCCACGTCCCACCACGCATCGCCCGGGGTCCACTGATGGGGGTGCACGTCGATAACGATGACGTAGGTCCGATCGGCCGCCTTGGCGCGCGCAAACGCGGCCTCGAGGTCGCCGATCGAGGCGACGTGCTCGGCGATCGCGCCCATGCTCGAGGCGTGCCTGGCGAAGTCGACCCGCACGTCGCGCTCGCGCCGGCAGTCTTCGAGCAGATTGTTGAACGAGGCGCTGCCCTTGAAGTTCTGCAGCCGGTCGATCACCGCGAAGCCGCCGTTGTCGCAGACTACGACGATCAGCTTGTGGCCGGTGAGCACCGAGGAATAGATGTCGGAGTTCAGCATCAGATACGAACCGTCGCCCGTGAACACGATCACGTCGCGCCCGGGATCGGCCATCCTGGCGCCCCAGCCGCCGGCGATCTCGTAGCCCATGCATGAGAAGCCGAACTCGCAGTCAAAGGTGCCGGCCGACTTCGCCTTCCAGTTCTTGCAGAGTTCGCCCGGCAGGCCGCCGGCCGCGGTCAGCGCGAGGTCGGTCGGGGCCGCGATCCGGTTGATCGCCCCGACCACCTGGGCATAGGACGGTAGTGCCACGTTGGTCGGCCCCGAATGCTGATCGACGGTCCGGTTCCAGGCGGCGTACTCCTTGGCCGCCCGGTCCATCCAGGCCTGCGGCGCGCGCCAGCCGGCGAGGCCGGCCGAGAGCTCGCTGAGGCCGACCTGGGCGTCGCCGACCACGGCGAGCGCGCGATGCTTGGTGGCATCGAAGCGGGCCGCATTGAGCGCGATCAGCCGCACGTCGGGATTACCGAACACGCTCCAGGAGCCGGTGGTGAAGTCCTGGAGCCGGGTGCCCACGGCGAGCACCACGTCGGCCTCGGCGGCGAGCGCGTTGGCCGAGGCGCTGCCGATCACCCCGAGCGGCCCGGCGTTGTTCGGATGCTCGTGCGGCAGGCAGGCGCGCCCGGCGATGGTCTCGACCACCGGCACGCGATGCGTCGCGGCGAAGGTCGCGAGCTCGGCCGTGGCGAGCGCGTAGTGCACGCCGCCGCCCGCGACAATCAGGGGCTTTTCGGCCTTGCGCAGCAGCTCCGCGGCCGCCACGAGCTGCTCGACGTCCGGTCGCGGCCGCTGCACCCGCCAGATCCTGGGCTCGAAGAACACCTCGGGGTAGTCGAAGGCCTCGCCCTGGATGTCCTGACAGAGGCCGAGGAAGGCCGGGCCGCAGTCGGCCGGGTCGAGCATGACCGCGACCGCCTGCGGCAGCGACGAGATGATCTGCTCGGGCCGGGTGATCCGGTCCCAGTAGCGGGTCACCGCCTTGAAGGCGTCATTGACCGTCATGGTCGGGTCGTGGAAGTGCTCGACCTGCTGCAGCACCGGGTCGGGCACGCGGTTGGCGAAGGCGTCGCCGGAGAGGAGCAGGATCGGCAGCCGGTTGCTGTGCGCGACGCCCGCGGCGGTCACCATGTTCAGGGCGCCTGGGCCGATCGAGCTGGTCGTGACCATGATCTGGCGCCGCTTCTTCGCCTTGGCGAAGCCGATGCCGGCGAGCGCCATCGACTGCTCGTTCTGGCCGCGCCAGGTCGGCAGCCGGTCCTGCACGGCCTCCAGCGCCTCGCCGAGGCAGGTGACGTTGCCGTGGCCGAAGATCGCGAACACGCCTGCGCACAGTGGAGCCTCCTCGCCATCGATCACCGTTTTTTGGACGCAGAGCCACTTGACCAGCGCCTGCGCCATCGTCAGTCGAATCGTCTTCACGGCTGCGCCTCCCCGCTGAACCTGCTCCGTCGAGCAAACATCGCGCGCGGCGTTTGATCAAGGGCAAACCCTTGGGCGAGGCGCGATTGGAGCTCCGTGGAAATGCCCGGTCGGGTGGGTAGCGGGCCTCAAGGCACCGGCATTGAATGAAGGCCTCAGAACAGCAGCGCGAATCCAACAGAAGCGACGAGAAGCACCGCGAACGTCACGTTGATGGCCCGATTCATATGTGGCTCACGAAAGAATCGGGTGAGCTCGGCGCCGGCAAAGAGCCAAGCCAGATCGACGAGGATCATGATCGCGACCAGAATGGCCGTCTTCAATGTGGCATCCGACACGGGCCGCTCGTTTACCAGCGCAAAGCCGGAGAAAAGGGCCGCCATGGCGGCGTAACCCTTCGGATTGACCAGGGACAAGAATACGCCGGCGATGAACGACGGGCGGGGGCGCTGCCCGGTGCCATCGGCCACCGGTGGCGCGGTCGCGATGCTGAAAGCAAGATAGAGAAAGTATGCCGCCGCGAGGGTGACCAGGAGCGGCGTGGCACCCGGCAGTGCCAGCAAGAGAGCCGCCACACCGCCGGCCGCGGCAGTCATAACCACCATCATGCCGACGATGATCCCGCTCATGTAGCCAAGACCTCGGCGGGCCCAAACGCGGCGCCGGTCGCCGCAAGGCTTAGCGTGGCCGGACCGGGGCTGCCGGCCAGAGCGAGGCCCGCCAGCAGGAAACCAGACAAGCCTTCCATCCGTAGTGCTCTCCCGTGTGGAGGAGCCACCTCGCTCCCTGCTACAAGAGCGCATGGCATCGCTTATCGCTGAGGGCCTGGCGCCGCGTCTTGAACGATCGTGCGGGTCGATGGCCCGGGATCGGATCAGGATCGCCCCCTCACGCCCCGGGCTCGAGCGGGCCGACGCCCGCTTTTTGCGCCTCTCAGGCAAGCGCGGAAGCATCAGAGGCGGTCGCGCAAGCGCTCAGCAAGCGGCATCCGCGCGGAGCTGGAAGGGATCGTCTCCAAAGGATCAGACAGACAAGGCCCGCGCTCATCCTTAGCTTGGTTAGGGGTCACAAATGCACCGCTCTCAAGGTCAATTTGCGCCAGAGAGGGAGGCTGTCCACGTCTTGTAGTCTTGGTCCGATACGCTCGGCAGCTTCTTCAGGAAAGCTGTGATCGACCAGATCTCCTGGTCCGGCACGCCGATGGGACCGAAACTTGGCATGCCGGTCATGTTGATGCCGTTCTTAACCACCCAGAAGAGCTCCCGGGCCTCGAGGCCGCCCACCACTTCCTTGAGATCAGGCGGGCTGGGGTTCAGGCCTTCGGAGAACTTCGCCCACTTCACGCCCGGGCCGCCATGGCAGTTGACGCAACCGCGCGTAGCGAAGGCGCGCGCACCCGCCTGCACCACCGCGGGGTCGTCCAGCGACATGGGCGGAACGCCGGTGGCATGGTGGGAGATCGAGGCCTGCCGGACTTTAATGAGTGCCGAGACGACAATCGCGGGATCCCGCGCGGTCCCGGCAACGCTGTAGAATCCGCCGAAAAAGAATACTGCAGTACCGAGAGCAATGAGGATCGCCAGAACGCCGATCAGGGCCAGAATTCTCATCCGCCCTCTCCCAGAGGTTGAACCGAGGTTCCCCAGATAGGCCCGGCCGCATGGCCAGGATGCGCCTGTAGGGTAGATTAGGCAACCCGCGTAGGCCCTTTGCTCGAGCGTCCTCAGCTGAGGCGCCAGGCGCTCGACCAGCGGCAGGAACATCGGATCGGTGAACAGGTACCGATCCTCGGCATAGTTCAAGATGTAGGCGATGTGCTCGGGGAACAGTCGCGGATTGATCGTGCGCACCCGCTCCACGATCCTCTTCTGCAGGCGCAAGGCGCGGCGGTCATTCGTCGGGCGGTCCTGGGCAGGCGACCAGTTCCGGCACCTCGATGCCGTGCGCGCGGGCGACCGCCGCGCCGAGCAGCATCAACACCACCGGCTCGCGAGCCTCCAACGCGGCTAGCGGGCCACCGTGCGGCTCGGCGGCCTGAAGGCCGAGCAGCAGCTCCTCGAACTCAAGATGCTGTGCCGCCAGCCTGGGCCACGGGCGGGAACGTCCCGCCCAGGCAGTGATCTCTCCGCGCTGAACCCCTATCTCGACTGCCGCGGTGCCAGCCGAGACAAGCGCGAGCGTTAATGCGTGGAATTAGCCGATGGCGCTGTTTTGCCTGATTCGGCTGCAGGATTTGATTTCAGGGTGGCGTGGGTAGTGGTGTCGGTCGCGGGCGTCGTTGTATCTTCGCCCGAAAGCGGGCTGCCCTGACCCGGCACATCCTCGGCGGATCGACCGGGGTTGTTCGTTCCGTTTAGGTTGGGTTGGCTCGAGTCCGTCAGGCCCCGGCGCCAATCGCCGTAAGGGTGTGATCGGCCGCTTTCGCGATGCCGGTCGCTACGAACAGCGACATGGCGGATACTAGCAGGATGCTGTTCCTCATCGGCGTCTGCCTCTTGCCTCCAATGCGCGGAAATCGCGCATCGCCATCGACCACGACGCCGAAAGCTCAACGACCCTTCCTCCCAGTCGCGACTTTGTGAAGTGAGAGATCCCCCGGGAAGCGGCGCTAGCCCAGAGCACGATCTCGCCGAAGCAGTTGAGCGGCCAGGCGGCGCAGGCTCGCGATGTCACTGGCGGTGGCTGGTGGCGGCGGCGGTCATGCGAGGCAGTGCCAGCCTTTCCAGCCGCCGCCGCATCTGCGCCGTTTCTCCTTGACCTGCTTCGGGACTGTCAACGCCTCGGCGCCACGCTCGGGGTACATCCGCGCGGCGATCCGCGCGCAGCTGTCGGAGCAGTGTTCGGCGCCATTCGCGACCGGAGTAAGACAGATGCTGCACAGCTTGCGCACGACGTGACCATTAATCCGCACCTCAGCGGGGTCGGAGTCGTCGGGATCGTCGGCCGCTGCAGTCGGGCCGTTAGCGGCCTGTCTCGCCGCGCGCCGGCGGGCCCCTCCTCGCCCTAGCGTAGGCAGCATTCGCCGCCCTCTCTCTTCAGCCGTCTTTCCCTTACGGGCCGTGATCCTGACCTGTTTGGCTACGACTGGCCGCGGACCGGGTTCGCCGCGCTCCTGGGGCTCCTGGCAGGCAGCCAGCGGCAAGGCTGGAAAGCGCGACATGAACACTTAGCGCAGCTCGTCGTTGATCATCGCGGCGGCTTTGGCTGTTTCAAGCTCGGCGAGCAGATGAGCTCGGCGTCGGCGGGCTTCGTCGAGCGACTGGCGGTTGCGCGCTCGGAGCGCATCGAGCTCGCCCAGATGCATCAGCGTGGCAAGGTGCTCGATGTGGGCAGTCCAGCGGGACGAATGCGGCGGGGAAGCTTCCACGCTCACTAGTCCCAAGGCAACTCGTCGTATTTGGCTTTTGCGCCCTCACGCCCCCGGCTCGAGCGAGCCGAAGCCTGGTTTTCGGAGCACGCCTTCGCTCCCCATCGCCACGACACCTACGCCATGGGCTTCACGGTTCGGGGCGTGCAGGCTTTCCGCTACCGGGGCGCGTCGGAACACAGTCTCCCCGGTCAGGTGTTCGTGCTTCACCCGGACGAATCGCATGACGGCCACGCCGGGACCAGCACCGGCTTTGACTACCGAATTCTCGATCTCGAGCCGCGGCTGGTTCAGGACGCACTGGCCGAGGCGCCCTGCCCGCTGCCGTTCGTGCGCGATGCGGTATCGAGCGACCGACGTCTCTCTGGCGCGATCATGCCGGCCCTCGACGATCTCGAGGCGCCGTTGGAGGACCTGCGGCGCGATCAGATCGTGCTCGATCTTGCCGACGCCCTCGCCGCCGTCGACTCGTCGATTACTCGAAGGAAGCTCTTGGCAATTCACCTGCGGGCGGTCGACCGCGCGCGGGACTTCCTGGATGCGAATCTAGCCAAGGCGGTAACATCGGTAGAGCTGGAAGCGGCGAGCGGGCTTAGCCGCTACGCGCTGGCTCGGCATTTTCGGGCGCGCCTGGGCACCAGCCCCTGTCGATATCTGATCATGCGCCGCCTCGACCGGGCGCGCTCCCTGATCCGAAATCGCGTACCGCTTGCCGATGCGGCGTACGCAAGCGGCTTTGCCGACCAGAGCCACATGACACGCCATTTCAAGAAAACCTACGGCGTGTCCCCGGGTCGTTGGGCGGCAATGGTCTCGTGAGCGAGGGCGACGAGACGGCTTAAAAGGAGAGCTTTCCAAGGGGCTCGATCCGTGCTCGCGGTTCCGCTAAGGATTGTGGGGGAGAACATCGGCTCGCCCGGCGCGACCTGGTGAGATGGCCCCCGCAGGTGCCCGGCGGGCGCTCACGATCTCGGCCCATGGGACAGCAGCTATGCTCGGATGGCGGCTTGCCGTCTCGCTCGCTCTGAGCACGATCGGCGGCGTCGGCCTCTGGTCCGTGGTCGTCACTTTGCCCGTGATCGAGGCCGAGTTCGGAGTGGGCCGCGGCGGCGCGTCCCTGCCCTACACCGCGACCATGGTGGGTTTCGCCATGGG
>JBKPDM010000581.1:0-12140 GCA_046727895.1 Pseudomonadota bacterium
CGCCTCCCCTGCCAGCTTGATGATCGCGGCAGCGTTGGCGCGCACCGACTTCAGCTTGCCCCAGTGGCGGATCAGACGCGCATCGTTGAGCAGAGCCTCGAGCTGCTCGTCCGCCATGGCCACCACGCGCGCTGGATCAAAGTTGAAGAACGCCGCCTCGAATGCCGGCCATTTGGCGTCGACCAGACCGTGCTTGAGCCCGGCGCGGAAGATCCGCTGCGACATGAGCGACAGGTAGCGATCGTCGGGCACAGCGCGCAGCTCGTCGGCCGATTTCGGGATCGGCAGTCGTCCGATCAGGGCCTGCATGCCCCCGACGCGCTCGCGCGCACGCTCTTCGATCGCCTCGAACGGAATCACCAGGCTCACACTACGTCCTCCCTCCATTCCCAGCACCGGCCCGGCCGATCGTAATGGGGCTGCCCGATCGGGGCAACCGTGGCGCGAGGCGCCTCACTCGGCCAGGGTCATCCCCGGCCCGACCAGGCCGTAGTCGCCCTCGACGTAGACCAGCGGCTCGAGGTCCGGCTCGAGCCGGACAGCCTCGACCTGGCCGATGAAGATCGTATGGGTTGAAGCCGGCACGCACTGGACGAGGCGGCAGTCGAAGCTCGCGACGCAGGTGCCGAGCACCGGCGCGCCGGTGGAAAGTGTGGTCCATTGCGCTGCATCGAAGCGCTGATCGCCATAGATCCCACCCGCGCCAGCGAAGATCTCGGCCAAGCGCTGCTGGTCGCTGGCCAGCAGATTGACGGCGAAGGCGCCGCTTCGCTGCACCGTGACGTAGGTCTCGGCCCGTTGGTTGATGCAGACGAGCAATTGCGGGGGCTCGGCCGAGACCGAGCAGACGGCCGTGGCGGTGAGGCCGGAGCGGCGCCCCGCGTGCGCGCTCGTGATCAGGGTGACGCCGGCGGCGAGCTGGCGCATGCCCTGAATGAACCCTTGTGGCGTCACGGTCATGAAGGTCGCTCGCCCCGCGGCCGGCACAACGACGTGAAGCTCGGCCGCAAGCGGCCAGTGGTGAGGCTAGCACGAAACCCGGGGTGGCGTCTTTCTCGAAGCGGGCGGTCCCGTCCAAGTTCGCCAGCGGCAGCGCGCGCTTGGGGGCGTTCAGTAGGCGTTCGGGTGACTGAAGCCGACGAACAGCGTGCGCAGGATGATCCGGATATCGAACGCGAGCGACCAGTGCTCGATGTAGTACAGGTCGTAGCGGACCCGCTGTTCCATCTTTTCGAGCGTTTCGGTCTCGCCGCGCAGGCCGTTCACCTGGGCCCAGCCGGTGATCCCGGGCTTGACCCGATGGCGGGCGAGATACTCGTCGATCAGGCGCGCGTACTGCTCATTGTGCGCGACCGCGTGCGGCCGCGGGCCGACGATCGACATGGTGCCCGTCAGGACGTTGATGAACTGTGGTAGCTCGTCGAGCGAGGTTCGGCGCAGAATCCGGCCGACCCGCGTGACCCGCGGATCGCCCCGGGTCGCCTGCACCACACTCTGTTCCGCGCAGCGATCGACGTACATCGTGCGAAACTTGAAGACTTCGATCACCTCGTTGTTGAAGCCGTAGCGCTTCTGCCGGAAGAGCACCGGCCCACGGCTGTCCAGCTTGATCAGTGCGCAGATCAACAATACGAGCGGCAGGATGACGACCAGAATCGCCGCGGCCAGCATCCGGTCTTCCATGCTCTTGACGATGTAGTTCCAGCCGGCGAGCGGCTTTTCGAACACGTTGAGCATCGGCACGCCACCAATGTGCGTGACCTGGCGATGCGGCAGATGGAAGCCGATCATGTCGGGGCACAGGCGGACATCGATCGGCAGGCTGCGGAGCTTCTTCATCCAGGCGAGCAGCCGGCTCTCGGCGTCCCACGGCAGCGCGACGATGACCTGATCGATCGGATTTCGCCGCGCGAATCGCAGCAGATCGTCAACGCTGCCGAGCACCGGCAGACCGACAATCGAATCGGGCACCCGGCCGCGCCGGTCGTCGAAGATGCCGATGATCCGCTCGGCGCTGTCGCCGTGGCGCACCAGATGTTCGACCAGGCGCTGGCCGTGCTCGCCGGCGCCGACGATCGCCAGGTTCCGCGTCAGGCGACCGCCCCGTTGCCAGCGCTGGATCTGATGCTTCAGAGCCAAACGGGCGGCGAACAGGCCGAAAAGCCCGTAGACGAACCACAGGCCGACCCAGAGGCGCGAGGTCGCCTGGAACTCCTCGGTCATCTTGGTCATGAAGCCGAGGGCCAGCAGGCTCAGCATCACCGCCGCCCAGGCGAGCACGAGCCGACTGAATTGATGGAACAGCCCGCTCAGCCGATCGAACTTGTACAGACCGGCCGCGTGAAAGATCTGTACCGTGAGCGCGACCGCCAGGACGGCCACGTAGGGCTCGATCAGCGACTCCTTGGGCTCGCTATAGAAGCGGGTGATCCAGGCTGCCAGCGCGGCGAGCAGCACGACCACCGCATCGGCCACCCGCAGCAGCCCGACCACGACGGTCGGGGAGAGCCAGTCGGAACCCTGATGCCGGCCGGGCAGATCGCGCGGCGGGCCGCCGACCACGGGCATGCCACGTGGCGCCGGCGCGACCTGATCCACAGCTTCGTTCGAGGACACGGACTGGTTCATCGGTCTGGCTTGAGACTCATGCCGCGTCTCCGCGACAATGGGCGTTCCCGCAACGTCCTTGGTTCGGGATAGTTCCGGCGCTCATCGACCGTTGCTTACCCACTATTAGTGATGCAGGCATGCAATGTCTAAGGAAAACCGCATCGGGCCAAGCGGCAAAATGTAGCGTCGCTCTTCGAGAGCTTCCCTTTATCGTGGCCGCCCGCTACTGTTGCGCAAGTGCAACAGTCGGGCGCTCGCCGGCTCCGCGAACGTCGGAAAATCGATGATGGCGCCGCCCGCAGCCTCGCCGTCGGCGCGATCGTGGGTCACCAGGAGGGTCGGCAGGCCCGCCTCGCGAGCGTGGTCGAAGACAAAACGCCGGACCCGCTGGCGAAGGTCGCGATCCAGCTTGCCGAAGGGTTCGTCCAGCAACAGCGCCCGTGGCTCGGCGAGCAGGGTGCGCATCAACGCCACACGGGCGCGCTGGCCGCCGGAGAGCGTCGCCGGATCGCGGCGGACGAACCCGGCCAGATCGGCCTCGCGCAGCGCCGCCTCGACCCGCGCCCGCCGTTCGCGCGCGCCGCGTACGGTGGGCGGCAGCGCAAAGGCGAGATTCTCGCCGACCGAGAGGTGGGGGAACAAGAGATCGTCCTGAAACAGGATACCGATACGGCGCCGCTCCGGGGGCAGCGAATCAACCGCCACGCCGTCCAGCCGCACCCGGCCGGAGGCCCGGAAAGCCGGCTCCAGCGTGCCGCAGATATAGCTCAACAGGCTCGATTTGCCGCAGCCGCTAGGTCCCATCACCGTGGTGACCTCGCCCGGGCCGACCGTGAGATCGAAGCCGCCGAGGAGCGTCCGCCCGCTGACGGCAAGATGAACGTCTTCAATCTCGAGCCCGCGCATCGTTACGCCGTCAGGCGCATGCCGCGCCGCTCGCGAAAGCGCCAGGCCGGCACGGCCAGCGCCAGGGCGAAGCCGAGCAACGGCATGATCGCCAGGACAAAGCCGAACAGCCCGATCAGCCTTCGGTTGCCGCCGGCGCTCAGGCTGAGCGCCTCGGTCGTCAGGGTGCTGAACCGGCCGCCGCCCGCAAACAGGGTCGGCAAGTACTGAGCCACGCTGACGGCGAAGCCGACCGCCAGCGCGACCAGGAGCGGGCGGAGCAGCATCACCAGCTTGATTCGCGTCCACACGGTCCAGGGCGATTTGCCAAGCGCGAGCGCGCTGCGGGCGTAGCGGGGGTCGAGACTCCGATAGGGATCGGCGAGTGCCAGAAATACATAGGGTAGTACGAACAGGAGATGAGCCCAGATCAGCGCCAACCAGCTGCCGTCCAGATCGAACCACACCAGCAGGACCTGAACGCCGAACAGGAAGCCGATCTGCGGCGCGAGCAGGGGCACATAGATCAGGGTCAGCGCACCGGTGCCCGGCCGGCGCTGCCGGCGGCTCTCATTCTCGAGGCAGCCGGCCACCAGGAGGAGCGCGAACAACGCCGCGGCGAGCGCGACCACGAGCGTCGTCCAGGCCGGCGCCAGGAAAGCGTCGAGGTGGTGCCCCCAGCCGTCGATCGACAGCCGTTGCGGCCAGGCATCGGGGAAGCGCCACGGGCCGGCCACCGACCAGATCGCCATGACGAACAGACTGCCGAGCGACAGCCCGAAGAGTGTGCCCAGGCTGCCCCAGGCGACACCACGCGCCACCCTGCCCGACCTGCCCCGGCTACCGCCGAGCAACCAGGGCCTCGCGAGCCAGACGACCGCCGTCTCGGCGGCGCGCCAGAGCATGATCGCCAGGGCGACCAGGGCGAACTGCAGGCTCGCTCCCGCTGCGGCCTGAAGGCGCATGGTCAGATCGGGATCGTTGAACCAGCGCAGCACCAGGGGGGCCAGCGGCGGCGGCGTGGTCGGGCCGAGAACGAGCGCCATGTCGACGACCGAGAGCGCATAGGCGAGGACCGCGTAGACCGGCAGGCGGATCTGCGGATAGACCTGCGGCAGGATCACCTTCAGCCAAGCCTGCAGCGGGCCGTAGCCAAGGGAGCGCGCCATGCGCAGCTGCCCGTCGGTCGCCACCTGGCCTAGCGCCGCGAAGGTCATCAGGGCCAGGAACGGCGTCTCCTTGAGAACCAGGCCGAGCATCAGGGCGAGCCCCAGAGGGTCCTGCACCAGGGCCACATCGGGCGGCGTCTGCCAGCCGCTCGGCCAGGGCGAGATCAGCCGCGCGAGCCAGCCCGAAGGGGCGATCAGAAAGGCGAGACCGACCGCCACTGCCAGATGCGGCACGGCAAGCAGCGAGGTCATGCCCCGCCTGACCAGACCGAGCGCTCGCGCGCCATGGCCTGCGGCGAAC
Source organism: Pseudomonadota bacterium (assembly GCA_046727895.1). GTDB lineage: Bacteria > Pseudomonadota > Alphaproteobacteria > Geminicoccales > Geminicoccaceae > DATAOG01. Next base: position 4,966 of record JBKPDM010000581.1, read on the forward strand.
ACGAACATGGTGAGGGCGAGTGCCAGCAGGGTGGACAGAAAGCCGCTCACGAGGGTCAGGCGGATCGCCGTGCCGAGCCCCGGCGCTCGGATCAGCTGGCGCCAGGGCTCGAGACTGAGCTGGTCTTCGCCGAGCACCGGCAGGTAGCCGAAGGCCGGCAGCAACGTCCCGAGCATCCCGGCCACGACCGGGCCCAGGAAGACGAGGAGCGTGAGCGCCGGCAGACAGGCCAGCAAGGAGCGCCTAGCTGCTGAAGCGCCGCAGCCACTCCGCCTCGATCTTGACCATCCAGGAGGGGTGTGGCTCCGGCCTCACCGGGACCAGCTGTTCCGGCGAAAGCGTGGCGATGCCTTGTGGCAGGGCGGCGAAGCGCGCCCGGTCCGCGGCTCCCAACGCGGCCAGATCGAGCACCGTACCGTCGCCCCAGACGCGGGGATCCTGTTTGTGCGCTTGCGCCTCGGGCGACATCAGGAAGTCGGCCACTACCATCGCCGCGGCCTTGTGGGCGGCATTGAAGGGGATCGCGACGAAGTGCGTGTTGCCGATCGTCCCGGCCTCGAGGATGAAACTGCGCACGGTTTCCGGCAGTTGCCCGGCGCTGATCGCGTTCGATGCCTCGGCCGGATTGAAGGCCATCGAGAAGTCGACCTCGCCGTCGTCGAGCAACTGATGGAGCGCCGGCCCCGACGCCGGAAAGCTCTGGCCTTGGCGCCAGAGATACGGCCGGATCTCCTCGAGCCAGCGCCAGAGCGGCTCGGTGGCGGTGGCGAAATCGGCGTCGGCGACCGGGCGTTGCAGGACCGCCGGATCTGGCGTCAGCTCGAGCAGCACCTGCTTCAGAAAGGTCGAGCCGAGGAAGTTCGGCGGGGCCGGGTAGGTGAAGCGACCGGGATGGTGCTTCGCCCAGTCGAGCAGCGCCGGGATCGACCGCGGCGGCTCGGCGACCGTGGCCGTGTCGTAGAAAAACACGAACTGCGCCATCCCCCAGGGGGCTTCGAGCCCATCGGTCGGGACGGTGAAATCGACCAGTGTGGTGGGCTTGCCCTTGGTATCGACGTAGCGAAAGTCGGGCAGCTCCTGGACGAACGGACCAAACAGCAGCTTGTTGGCCTTCATCGCCGCGAAGTTCTCGCCGTTGATCCAGATCAGGTCGACCGAGCCTCCGTCCTCGCGGCCGGCCGCCTTCTCGGCCACGACCCGTGCGACGGCTTCGGCGGTGTCGGTGAGCTTGACCTGGTTCAGCTCGATCCTGTAGCGCGCGCGCACCTGGTCGCCAACCCAGGCGATGTAGTCGTTGATGTGCTCGTCGCCGCCCCAGGCGTTCCAGTACACGGCCTGGCCACGGGCCTCGGTCAAAGTGTCGTCCCAGGCGTCGCCCCGAGCCGCGGTCGCGGTCATGAGGGTGAGTGCCAAGGTCGCCAGGAATCGCAGCGTCATGGTCGCCCCCTGATACGCCCCGCCCGGTATAGCACCGCCGGGCCGAGCCATCGATGGCAAGCTGGGGGCCAAGGTTATAGACGCCGCCCGCGCCGATTCATCCGCCAATCCGTCTGCTCACAGAGCTGCGTTCAGCCGTGAGCAGCTGCGGCCTGTCGACCATCGCGGCGTGTCACGCGCGCCTGGCGTCCGCTCCGTCGATCGACCTTGCCCCGCTCCGATGCTACAGAGCGGACTCGTGGCCGGGCAGGCGAGGAGTGATCGGATGCCGACTGTTGCGATGGTCGAGTACGAGCAGGCGTCACCGGCGGTGCGCGCGATCTATGACGAGATCATGGCCGTCAAGGGCATCGATTTCGTGCCCAATTTCTGGAAGACGCTGGGCTCCCACCCGCCTCTTCTGGAGGAGGTCTGGCGTAGCTTGAACCGCGCGATGACGCCGGGCCGGCTGGACGCGCTGACCAAGGAAATGATCGCTCTCGCCGTGAGCGCCACCAATGGTTGCACTTACTGCATTCGCTCGCATACCGCAGCAGCCCGCAAGCTCGGCATGGATGACACGATGCTCGGCGAGCTCATGGCGGTGGTCGGCACCTTCAATCAGACCAATCGCCTGGCAGACGGTTACCAGGTGGAGGTCGACGAACGGCTGCTGGCGGGCTCCGAAGGTGGCTCGGCAAGTGCTACGCTGGCGCGGGTGAGCCGGGTGCTCCGCCGGACCCGGGCTGCCAGCCGCAAGGCCCAGAGGTCGGCCAAAACCCGCTCCCGCCCGCCGCGCCGCGGGCACTGACCCTGCCCACCGCTGGATGCGAGATCCGTCGGCCTGAACCTCTTGGGTCTGCTGCTCGGCAACCTGACCGTCTGGCTGCTCGCGCTCATGCTGCCGCCGTGGCTCGCCAAGCTCTGCGCGACCGTGGCTACCTTCACCTGGAACTACTGGTCGAGCAATCGACTGGTCTTCGTTCGGGCGTGACCGCCCGGGCCCTCGCTAAAGCAGTTGCCCGGCGCCCCGCCATGCTCTACAGCTTATCGGTTCGACTCAGGGATCGAGCGTAACGAACGCGAGCGCCGACATCGATGCTGTACTTCATCCAACAGCTGATCAATGGCGTCACTCTCGGCGCCATGTATGGCCTGATCGCAATCGGCTACAGCATGGTCTACGGCATCATCGGGATGATCAACTTCGCCCACGGCGAGATCTACATGATCGGCGCCTTCCTCTCGGTCATCTCGTTCACGCTGCTCGGCATCCTCGGCGTCACCTGGGTGCCGCTCGCCCTGCTCCTGGTGCTGCTGATCGCCATGGCGTTCACCTCGGCCTACGGCTGGACGGTCGAGCGCATCGCCTACCGGCCGCTGCGCGGCTCGTTCCGCCTCGCGCCGCTGATCTCGGCGATCGGCATGTCGATCTTCCTGCAGAACTACGTCCAGCTCACCCAGGGCGCCAACGTCAAGCCGCTGGCACCGGTGATCACCGGCGGGTTCGTGTTTGGCGACGCGAGTGGCTTCACCGTGACCATCGGCTATGTTCAGATCATCATGATCCTGCTGACCGTCGTGCTGATGATCGCCTTCTCCTATCTGATCGCGCGCACCCCGCTCGGCCGCGCCCAGCGCGCCTGCCAGCAGGATCTGCTTATGGCGGGCCTCTGCGGGGTCAACGTCGACCGCACGATCTCGCTCACCTTCGTCATGGGCGCGGCGCTGGCCGCGGTCGCCGGCCTGATGGCCACTCTCTACTACGGGGTGATCGACTTCTTCATCGGCTTCCTCGCCGGGGTCAAGGCCTTCACCGCCGCCGTGCTGGGCGGCATCGGCTCGATCCCGGGCGCCATGCTGGGCGGCCTGACGCTCGGCCTGGTCGAGGCCTTCTGGTCCGGCTACTTCAGCATCGCGTACAAGGACGTCGCGGCGTTCGCGATCCTGGTCCTGGTGCTGATCTTCCTGCCGTCCGGCCTGCTCGGCAGGCCCGAGATCGAGAAGGTATGAGCCCATGGCCGGCCGCGTCCTCACCGAGACTGCCGGGGCGCCGAGCCGGATCGCCTGGCCGGCCGCGCTCAAGGAATGCGGGCTCGCCGCCCTCGTCGCCTTCATCCTGTTCCTGCCGCTGGTCGGGATGGAGACCGTGTCCGCCGCGGGCGGGCTCGGGCTCAACTTTCGCCTGAACTGGGTGTTGATCGGCACTGCCGCGGTGTTCTTCGGCCGCCTGCTCCTGGTCGGCGCGCGTACCGTGCCGTCGTCGACCATCGCTGCCGCCACGGCACCGCTGCGCCAGGTTCCCGCGCTGGTCGCGCCTTATGGCCGCTGGATCGCCTTCGCGGGGGTCCTGTTCGCCTTCCTCCTGCCGTTCATGCCGTTCGCCAACCGCTACGTGGTCGACATCGGCACGACCGTGCTGATCTACGTAATGCTCGGCTGGGGCCTGAACATCGTGGTCGGCCTCGCGGGCCTTCTCGACCTCGGCTACGTCGCCTTCTACGCAGTCGGCGCCTACTCCTTCGCCCTGTTCGCCCGCTGGTTCGATCTCGGCTTTTGGGAATGCCTGCCGCTGGCCGGCGCGCTCGCCGCCTCGTTCGGCATTCTGCTCGGCTTCCCGGTGCTGCGCCTGCGCGGCGACTATCTGGCGATCGTGACGCTCGGCTTCGGCGAGATCATCCGGATCATCCTGCTCAACTGGTGGAAGGTGACCCGCGGGCCCGACGGGCTCTCCAACATTCCGCGCCCGACCTTGTTCGGGATAGTGTTCGAACGCTCGCCGCCTGAGGGGGTGACCGCCTTCCACGAGTTCTTCGGCATATCCTATTCCAGCCTGCAGCGGGTGACCTTCCTCTATTTCCTGATCCTGATCCTGGCCCTGATCACCAACCTGTTCGTGACCCGCATCCGCAAGCTGCCGATCGGCCGCGCCTGGGAGGCGCTGCGCGAAGACGAGATCGCCTGTCGCGCGCTCGGCATCAATCCGACCAACACCAAGCTCACCGCCTTTGCGCTCGGCGCCATGTTCGGCGGCTTCGCGGGCTCCTTCTTCGCCACCCGGCAGGGCTTCATCAGCCCCGAGAGCTTTACCTTCATCGAGTCGGCGACGGTGCTCGCGATCGTCGTGCTTGGCGGCATGGGCAGCCAGGTCGGCGTCGTGCTGGCGGCCATGGTGCTGGTCCTGCTACCCGAGTTCGGCCGTGAGTTCGCGCAGTACCGCATGCTCCTGTTCGGCGCCGCCATGGTGGCGATCATGGTCTGGCGCCCGCGCGGTCTGCTCGCCCATCGCGAGCCGACCATCCGTCTGCACGCTGGCGCGCCGGCCGACGCCGGCAACGCGGCCCGACCATGACTGACGCGCGGGCGCCCCTGCTCGAGGTCGACCACCTGACCATGCGCTTTGGTGGTCTGGTGGCGATCGACGACCTCTCGTTCACCGCGCATCAGCGCGAGATCACCGCGATCATCGGCCCGAACGGCGCTGGCAAGACCACCGTGTTCAACTGCCTGACCGGCTTCTACAAGCCGACCGTCGGCCAGCTGACCTTCCACGCTGACGGCGAGCAGTTCCTGCTCGAGCAGATCGAGGGGTTCCGGATCGCCCGCGTCGGTGTGGCGCGCACCTTTCAGAACATCCGCCTGTTCGGCCAGATGAGCGTGCTCGAGAATCTGATCGTCGCGCAACACAACCCGCTGATGCGGGCTTCGGGCTACACCGTGCTCGGCGTGCTCGGCTTCGCCAGCTATCGCCGCGCCGAGCAGCGGGCGCTCGAGCGTGCCCGCTTCTGGCTGGACAAGCTCGAGCTGACCGAGCGGGCCGACTGGAATGCCGCCAATCTGCCTTATGGCCAGCAGCGCAGGCTCGAAATCGCGCGCGCCATGTGCACCGAGCCCAACCTGCTTTGCCTGGACGAGCCGGCGGCCGGGCTGAACCCGCGCGAGACCGCCGACCTCGGCCAGATGCTGGTCGGTATCCGCGACGAATTCGGCATCGGCGTGCTCCTGATCGAGCACGACATGGGCGTGGTCATGGGCATCTCCGACCACATCGTGGTGCTCGACTACGGAAGCAAGATCGCCGACGGTTCGCCGGCCGAGGTGCGGGCCAACGCCGACGTCATCAAGGCCTATCTCGGCGAGACCGAGGAGGAGGCCCTGCCGCCCGAGGTCGCGGCCGATCTCGTCGGCGGCGCCGCCGCCGACCGTATCTGATGCTCAAGCTCGACGGCGTCCACGCCCGCTACGGCAACATCGAGGCCTTGCACGGCGTCAGCATCTCGGTCGAGAGCGGCGAGATCGTGACCATCATCGGCGCCAACGGCGCCGGCAAGTCGACCCTCCTGATGACCATCTGCGGCCGGCCCAAGCCATCGGCCGGCGATGTGGTGTTCGAGGGGGCGCGTCTGAACGGTCTCGAGCCCTACGACATCGTCAACCGTGGCATCGCCCAGGCCCCCGAGGGCCGGCGGATCTTCCCCTCGATGAGCGTGCTCGAGAATCTGCAGATGGGTGCCGTGCCGACCGGGGGGGCGTACTTCGAGGCCGACGTGGCCAGGGTGTTCGCGCTGTTCCCACGCCTCGAGGAGCGCCAGCACCAGAGGGGCGGGACGCTCTCGGGCGGCGAGCAGCAGATGCTCTGCATCGGTCGCGCGTTGATGGCGCGCCCGCGGCTCCTGCTGCTCGACGAGCCCTCGCTCGGCCTCGCCCCGCTCCTGGTCAAGCAGATCTTCCAGGCAATCGTCGAGATCAACCACGAGCAGGGCCTGACCATCCTCCTGGTCGAGCAGAACGCCTTTCAGGCGCTCAAGATCGCCCATCGCGGCTACGTTCTCGCGACCGGCCGTGTGGTTCTCGAGGGTGGCGGCGCCGAGCTCCTGGCCAATCCCGAGATCCGCAGCGCCTATCTCGAAGGCGGCCATTAGAGGGCGGGCGGATGGAGTCGCTGCTCGGAACGTCCCTCGGCGTGTTCATCGGCCTGACGGTGATCATTACCGGCGGCGCTGCGATCATGACCGGGCGGGCCCTGGCCGATGGCTGGAAGTCGCCGGTCCAGGTGGTGTTCGCCTGCTTCGGCCTCGGCCTCGCCAACCGCTTCCTGGTCTACGCCCTGTTCGACGGCCCGCTCCTGCATCTTTCCGGCTTCGTGATCGCTTTCCTCGTCATCACCGCCCTGGCCCTGGTCGCCCATCGGATCACGGCGGTGCGCAAGATGGTCAACCAATACCCCTGGCGCTACGAGCGGGCCTCGCTTTGGGCCTATCGTGAGAAATCGAGCCAAGCGTAGTCGCGACCGCGCTGACGGGGCACTTCGGCATCGCCTCTCCGAACGGCTCGTTGGTAGCAAGCATCCTGCCATCTCGCCCGGTTGAGCACTCGGGGGTGGCGACGTGTATGGCAAGGTACTTGCCAAACTCACCTGTTTCCTGAACAAATGTGGCAGCTCCGCGTCAGCCCCGGGCTGGCGCGCGTAACGTGCGTGGCCATGCGCCACGTCGAGGACCAAGCAACCAGGGAGAAGGTCAGCATGCCTGGCTTTACCAAGTCTCTGCTCGCCGCCGCCGCGGTGATCACACTGAATGCTGGCGCGGCGCGGGCGGACATTGTCATCGCCACCGCCGGGCCGATCACGGGCCAATACGCCGTGTTCGGCGACCAGATGAAGCGTGGCGCCGAGATGGCCGTCAAGGACATCAACGCCAAGGGCGGCGTGCTCGGCCAGCAGCTCAAGCTCGAGGTCGGCGACGACGCCTGTGATCCCA
>JBKPDM010000582.1:0-8467 GCA_046727895.1 Pseudomonadota bacterium
GCACGACCGCGACGTACATGCGCACATCTGATCACATAACGCCCCACATGTCAAGCAAACTCACGGCCATATTATGACTACATACTCGGGCCGATATCGAACCATATCAGCCACTTAGCTCAAAACACGGGCAAAGTTCCGACTAAGTGATCGGCAGCATGACGTGCTCGCGGAACGCCGCGCGCTGCTGCAGGCGCTGGTGCCAGGCCTCGACGTCAGGCAGCTTCGGCCGTTCGATCGGCAGGCCATAGTAACGGTAGCAGGTGGCGCCGACCGGGATGTCGCCGATGGTCAAGGTGTCGCCGCCGACGAAGCGCCGGCCAGCGAGATGCCCGTCCAGGGCTCGCCAGGAGACGCCGAGCCGCGCCGCCGCGGCCGTGATCGCCGCCTGGTCGCGCTGGTCCTCGGGCGGGCGGATCAGGCCCAAGAAGACCACGGTCATGTCGGCGAGCAGGGTGGTCTGCTGCCAGTCCATCCACATGTCGACGCGGGCGCGCACCGCCGGGTCCTCGGGCCAGAGGCCGCCCGCGCCGTAGCGGGCCGCGAGGTAGCGGACGCAGGCGTTGGACTCCCAGACCACGACGCCATCGTCATCGAGGGTCGGAATCTTCCGGTTCGGGTTGCGCGCGCCGTAATCCCGCGTATCGAGCCCGCCGAAGGCGCCGCCCGCGTCGATCCGCTCGTGGGCGAGGCCGAGCTCGCCGACGGCCCACATGACCTTCTGGACGTTGAGCGAATTGGTGCGGCCCCAGATCCGCAGCATGGCATCCCACCCCCGAGAACGGTTATCGACCAGGCGTGCTTTGTAGCCACAGCAGAGCGCTCGCGCCAGATCGCCGCGCGAGGCGCGCACGCACTCGGCCCAGCAATGACCTGCGCAACCGCCTGAGGAGTGACCCACGATGCCAACAGAGCTTCTTCATTGAACTTCAATCGGCTCGGCCGATCTTGGAGTTCCACACGCACCAGAACGCTGATCCGGGAGCCCAAGGATGAAAGTCGAGATCGGCGAGTCGCTCATCTTCTCCTGGCTCCGTCATGTCCAGGGTTGCCCCATCGCCCAGACGAACTGGAAGCCATCGCCCACTTGGCCAATGCGGAGCGAGCCAGGGCTTGCCAGCGATTTCGAGAAGATGCGGGAGATCGCTGCACAGCGCATCGGATTCGAGGTCTTCAAGAAATCCTCGTTCCAACAGTTCATCCGGCAAGCGGAAATCGACGTGCTCGGACTTCGGTTCGGCGATGCGGGTCCTGCTGCCGTTGCGGTGGACTCGGCATTTCATGAGAACGGCATACAGTACGGCGACCTTCAGGAGACCGTGGCACGCATTCTCAAGAAGCTGATCCGCACGGCATTTGTCCTCGAAGCCTATTTCGACCTGCATCAGGCCGATATCGTCTTCGCGACGCCGAAGATGCACAATGCCGTGCGGGACGCCCTCGACGGCTGTTGGCCAGACCTAAAGTCAATCTTGGCGGACTGCGGCAGCCTGTCCGCGGGCCGTTTCGAGCTGCGCATCGTGACGAACGGCAACTTTGTCGAGCAGATCATCCAGCCAGTTCTCGATCGGATGGACGAAGTCGCGGACACGAGCGAGCTGTTCCTGCGGGCTCAGCAGCTGGTTCGCTTCTGCGAGGTCACGCCGCGAGGGACCAAGGCACATCGAAACTCCGCTCCGGCGAGTCTTGGAAGCGGGAGCGAGCCCAAGATCGGGGAGCACGTGCGGCAATCCATGGTCCGGCTCGCGAACGCCGGTAAGCTGACGCCGAAGGTCGTTGCGGATCTCCGTGATTGCTCGCACTGTAAGGCCGCTTTCGGTCTCAATCATGCCTTCTTGCAAACGGTGATGCCGGATGCCCCTCTGCACGCGCAGGGCATAGACGAGAACGGCTACAGTCGCTACTGGCGCGATCCGTTCGACATCGACGGCGCGCGGTTCCTTGTTTGTAGTCAATGGTTTGCTTGGCAGCGTCCCGCTTTCGACCGATGGGTTGAGGAACTCGGCTAACGGAGAGACGCGGAAGTACCCTGGGGGTGCGCCGCGGGACCTCACAGGTGATGCTCCGCTACGGGCCGTCATTGAACTCGAGGGCGTCAAGATCGCGTGCGCCGTGGACGACCCGAAGCACGTCGATGCCGGTGCGCTCGGCCGCGTAAATCATCAGGATCTTCTCGAAGCCGCGGATCGGCCAGATGCGGATGCGCCTCAGGCCACGGCCGCGGAAGCGTCCGCTGGGACCGAGCTTCGGCAGGTCCGCGAGCATGTCCGCGGCCGCGCGCGCTGCGTCGAGGAAGCCGTGCGCCGCGTCCGGGCTGTCATGGGCGATCCAACGCGCGAGATGGAGGAGGTCGCTGCGCGCCGTTCGGCGCCACCGCACCCTCCGTCTGGTCAAGGCGAGCCGCGCCCCTCATCGAGAGCGCGGTGCATCGCGGTCCAGTCGGCGTCGGTCATCGTCTCGGGTGGCCCGGACTCCAGGGCCTCCTCGACGAGGCGCTCGATCTTCTCCTCCACCGCGCGGCGACGATCGGCCCGAATCAGCGCCCGCAGGTACTCACCGACATCGGCGTAGGCTTCTTCACGGACGCGACGGCTGACGAACTCATCGAGCTCGTCGGGCAACGATACGGTCAACGCACTGGCCAAGGTCATCCTCTCGATCTTCGGCGACGCTGTTCCCGCTCGAAGGCGCAACAAGCCTCACCAAAGTCTCACCGTCAACCCGCCAGGACAAGTCAGACGTTGAAATAGCGCGCCTGGGGGTGGTGGAGGACGATCGCCGAGGTCGACTGCTCGGGCCAGAGCTGGTCCTCCTCGGAGAGCTCGATGCCGATGCGCGCGGCATCGAGCAGGGCGAGCAGCTGGCGCTGATCGGCGAGGTTGGGACAGGCGGGATAGCCGAAGGAATAGCGCGAGCCGCGATAGCCCTGCTTCAGGAGTTCCGCCCGCTCGCGCGCATCGAGATGGCCGAAGCCGAGCTCGGAGCGGATCCGCTTGTGCACGTATTCGGCCAGCGCCTCGGCCAGCTCGACCCCCAGGCCGTGCAGACGGACATAGTCGTTGTAGCGATTGGCCGCGAACCATTCGCGCGCGACGTCCGAGGCGCGCTGGCCGACGGTCACCACCTGCAGGCCGATGACGTCGCGCTCGGGCTCGGCCGCATCGCGCAGGAAGTCAGCGATCGAGAGGCCGTTCGGCCTGGCCTGGCGGGGCAGGCTGAAGCGGGCGACCTCGCGCGCGTGATCCGCAGGGTCGAACAGGATCACGTCGTTGCCCGAGCCGGCCGCCGGCCAGTAGCCGTAGACCGCCTGCGGCCGGAGCACGCGCTCGGCCTCGGTCGCCTCGATCAGGTCGAGCAGGATCGGGCGCAGCTCCTTGGCGGCCCAGGCCAGGAACTCGGGCAGCGTCCGGCCGTCCTTCTTGTAGCCCCAGTGGAACTGGTAGAGCATGTTCTCGTTGAGGTAGGGAAGCAGCGCCCGGACCGGCACGTCCTCGACCGCCCGCGGCCCGAAGAAGGGCGGCTTCGGCACCTCGACGCCCCTGGACAGCTCGTTCCGCCGCAGCCGCGTCTCCTCGATCTCGAGCGGGCGAAGGGCCGGCGCGACGCCGTCGACCGCAGCGAGGGTCCGGGCGGGCTTCTGCCGCCTGGGCCTTGCCTTCTGCTGCTCCTGGCGCTCGGCGAGGTAGGTGTCGAAGCAGCCCGACATGATCCGGTCCATCAGGCGCAGGCCGTCGAAGGCGTCGCGGGCGTAGGCGACCCGGCCCGCGCCATAGGCCCTGACGCAGTCCTCCTCGACGTACTGGCGGGTCAGCGCCGCGCCGCCGAGCATCACCGGCACGTTGAGGCCCTGGCGGGTCATCTCGAGCATGTTCTCGCGCATGATCACGGTCGACTTGACCAGGAGGCCGGACATGCCGATCGCGTGCGCCTTGTGCTCCTGGCAGGCGGCCAGGATGTTGGCGAGCGGCTGCTTGATGCCGAGGTTGATCACCCGGTAGCCGTTGTTGGTCAGAATGATGTCGACCAGGTTCTTGCCGATGTCGTGGACGTCGCCCTTGACCGTGGCGAGCACGACGGTGCCCTTCTGGCTGCCCTCGACCCGCTCCATGTGCGGCTCGAGGTAGGTGACCGCGGCCTTCATGGTCTCCGCACTCTGCAGCACGAAGGGCAGCTGCATCTTGCCGCTGCCGAACAGATCGCCCACGACCTTCATGCCGTCGAGCAGGTGGATGTTGATGATGTCGAGTGGCGGATACTTGGCGAGCGCCTCGTCGAGATCCTCTTCCAGGCCCTGACGGTCGCCGTCGATGATCCGCTGCTTGAGCCGCTCCTCGAGCGCGGCCGGGCGTTCCTTCTTTTCGCTCGCCGCCTTGCGGTCGGCGAAGCGGGCCATGAAGGCGTGCAGCGGGTCGTAGCCCTCGCGCCGGCGGTCGAAGATCAGGTCCTGGGCAAGCTCGACCTCCTCGGGCGCGATCTTGTGGAGCGGCATGATCTTGGACGAGTGCAGGATGGCGCCGGTCAGGCCGCGCTTCAGCGCCTCGTCCAGGAACACCGAGTTGAGCACGTGGCGGGCGGCGGGATTGAGCCCGAAGGAGATGTTCGAGAGGCCGAGGATGATCTGAATGTCCGGGAACTCGGCGCTGATCCGCTCGATCGCGTCCAGGGTCGCCATGCCGAGGCCGCGATCGTCCTCGTTGCCGGTGCAGATGGTGAAGGTCAGCGGGTCGATCAAAAGGTCATGGCGCGGCAGGCCATGGCGCTTGCAGGCGAAATCGACCAGGCGGCGCGCGACCTCGACTTTGCGCAGAACGTCCTTGGCCATGCCGGCCTCGTCGATGGTCAGCGCAATTACCGCGGAGCCGAACTTGCGGGCGAGCTCCAGGCGCCGCGCGGGCGGCTCCTCGCCGTCCTCGAAGTTGATCGAGTTCAGCACCCCCTTGCCGCCATAGAGCGCGAGCGCCGCCTCGAGGACCGGCAGCTCGGTCGAATCGATCACCAGCGGACTGTCGACGGCACCACGCAGACGCCCCACCACCTCGCTGATGTCGGCGATCTCGTCGCGGCCGACATAGGCCGTGCAGACGTCGAGCGCGTGCGCGCCCTCCTTGACCTGCTCGCGCCCGATCGCGACGCAGCCGTCCCAGTCGGCGGCCGCCTGACGCTCGCGGAAGGCCTTTGAGCCGTTGGCGTTGCAGCGCTCGCCGATCGAGAGATAGGCCCGCTCCTGGCGCAGCGGCACGGCGCTGTAGAGCGAGGCGAGCTGCGCCGGCGGCGTCACCTCGCGCCGCTTCGGCCGCGGCCGCTCGCCGTCCCCGGCCAGGCGGCGCAGCATCCGATCGAGCTCCCGGATGTGCTCGGCCGTGGTGCCGCAACAGCCGCCGACGATCGCGACGCCGTCCTCGGTGATGAAGCGCTCGAGCCAGGCGGCGAGATCGCGCGGCCCGAGCGGATAGCGGGTCCGGCCGTCGATCAGCTCGGGCAGACCCGCGTTCGGCAGCACCGAGATCGGCCCCGGCCAGCTCTCGCCCAGATAGGCGAGATGCTCGGCCATCTCCTGCGGGCCGGTGGCGCAGTTGAGCCCCATGATCGGCACATCGAGCGCGGCGACGATCGCCGCCGCGGCCGCGATGTCGGTGCCGACCAGCATCGTGCCGGTGGTCTCGACGGTGACCTGGACCATGAGCGGCACCGGCGTGCCGGCGGCGCGCATCGCGGCGCGCGCGCCGTTGACCGCCGCCTTGGTCTGGAGCGGGTCCTGGCAGGTCTCGCAGAGGATCACCTGGGCGCCGCCCGCCAGCAGCCCGGCCGCCTGAATGGTAAACGCCTCCTCCAGCCGGCGATAGTCGACGTGGCCGAGCGACGGCAGGCGGGTGCCGGGGCCGATCGCCCCGACGACGAAGCGCGTGCGACCGTCGCCCGCGACCCTGGCGATCGCGTCTCGGGCCAGCTCGGCTGCGCGCCGGTTGATCTCGAACGCCTGCTCGGCCAGCTCGAACTCGCCGAGCGTCACCGGCGAGCCGCCGAAGCTGTTGGTCTCGAGCGCGTCGGCGCTCGCCTCGAGGTAGCCGAGATGAATCTCGAGGATCAGGTCCGGGCGGCTCAGGTTCAGGATCTCGGAGCAGTTCTCCTTGCCCCAGAAGTCGCCCTCGACCGAGAGATCCCGGCCCTGGATCTGGGTTCCCATGGCGCCGTCGAACAGGAGGACGCGTTCTTCGAGCGCTTTCAGAAAGTCGGCCATCGCGACCCCGCCTCAGGCAGCGTGCGCCAGGCCCGGCCAGAGGCCGAGCAGCCGGCAGGCCGCGATCGTGAGCTCGGCCCGATTGAGCGTGTAGACGTGCAGCTCGCGAATGCCCTCGATGACGAGGCGACGGATCTGCTCGGCGGCCACGCTGGCGGCGACCGCGGTCCGCTCGACCGGGTCGTCGTCCAGACCCTCGAAGCGCGCAGCCAGCCAATCGGGTACGCCCGCGCCGCAGCGCTCGCTGAACCGCTTGATCTGTACGAAATCGTGCACCGGCATGATGCCAACCGAGAGGGGCAGCCTGATCCCGGCCGCCGCCATGCGGTCGCGAAAGCGCAGCACGGTCTCGGTCTCAAAGCAGTACTGGGTGATCGCGCGGGCGGCGCCGGCGTCAGCCTTGCGCTTGAGATTGTCGAGGTCGGCATCGGGACTGGCCGCCTCCGGATGGGTCTCGGGATAGGCCGCGACGCTGATCTCGAAATCGGCGATCGAGCGGAGCGCCCGGACCAGATCGGCCGCGAAGGGATAATGAGCGCCGTTCGGCCGCGCCTCGGCATCCTTCGGGCGGTCGCCGCGCAGCGCAACGAGGCGGCGCTCGCCCGAGGCCCAATACTGCCTTGCGATCGCGTCGATGGCGGCGCGCGGCGCGCTCGCGCAGGTCAGATGCGCGACCGCCTCGAGACCGGCCCGCGCGCGCAAGGCTGCGACCCAGGCCGCGGTGCCCTCAGCCGGATTGCCGCCGGCGCCGCAGGTCACCGACACATAGTGCGGCTGGAGTGGCTTCAGCTCCTCGACGGTCTGCCAGAGTCGCTCTTCGGCCGCCTCGGACTTGGGTGGAAAGAATTCGAACGAGATGGCAACCTCGGGCCGCCGCTCGCCGGGCCAGGCGAAGGCGCGCTCGCTCAAGGGGATCGTCCGCTTGTCGTTCATGCGACGTCTCGTCCAGCGGCCGTACGGCCGAGAGGGGGCTGATCGAAGGCTTCGACGGCGCCGACCCGCCGGGCGGGCCAGATGACCACGGTCAGCGGATCGCCCTCGAGGCGGATCGGTGGCTCGAGCTCGAGGCCGGCGGCGGCAAACCACTTCTTGATCTCGGTATCGGCGAAGCCGAGCCGGCGATGGGCATGCTCCTGACGCAGGAACTCGAGCCGGTGCGGCGCGAAGTCGACCACGACGAGCCGGCCGCTCGGCCGCAGGACGCGCGCCCCCTCGGCGAGCGCCGCCGCGGGATCGTCGGCAAAGCGCAGCACGTTGTGCAGGGTTGCGGCGTCGAACCCGCCGTCGGGCAGCGGCAGATGGTACATGTCGCCATGCCGGACCTGGCAGTTGCGCAGACTGGTCCGATCGAGATTGGCGCGCGCCACGGCGAGCATCTCGCGCGACAGGTCGACCCCCAGGCCGAAGCCGATCCGGGGCGCCATCAGCTGCAGAATGCGCCCGGTCCCGGTGCCGATGTCGAGCAGGCTCTTGGGCGGCTGCTCCCCGAAGAGGCCGAGCAGCGCGGCTTCGACCTTGGCCTCGTCGACGTAGAGCGAGCGCACCTGGTCCCAGCGGGAGGCCTGGGCGGCGAAATAAGCCGCCGCCTGCTCGCGGCGCGTCGCGCGGACCGCGGCCAGACGCTGGCGATCAAGGGCGAGGTCGGTATCTTCGGCTGGCAGCATGCGGCAGAGATTGCGGGCGAGCCGCGCTCCCGGCCCACTCTGGGCACGCCGGTAGAACACCCAGCTACCCTCGCGAAAGCGCTCGAGCAGGCCGGCCTCGGCGAGCAGCTTGAGATGACGGGAGATGCGCGGCTGGCTCTGACCGAGGACCTGGGTGAGTTCGCTGACGGTCCATTCGCCCTGGCTGCAGAGCACCAGGAGACGCAGCCGGCTCGGTTCGGCGGCGGCGCGCAGGCCGCTGAGGAGGGTTTCGAGGCTGTCGGGCTGGTCGGTCATGGCCGCCCCGCTGGTTCGGATATACATATCTACATTTCTTTATGTCTCTATGTCAACCGGAGAAAAGAAAGGCGGTCTCGCGACCGCCTCAAGCAAGGTGGGGGAGTTTGCGGGGTGGCTTAGCCGCGCGGCGTGGCCTCCAACCGGCACGTGACCGCATCGCCACGTGCGCCGAACAACCAGTTCATCACCGTGTCCTCGACCAGACGGCGAACGTCATCCGGATACAGCCGTAGGCTGGTCATCGCATCCGTCAAGCGACGTTCGTCCTCGAGGCGTAGACCTTGGT
>JBKPDM010000583.1:0-5197 GCA_046727895.1 Pseudomonadota bacterium
GGCGTGGAGGCTCAGGGTCTCGACCTCGACGCGCGACCAGCCGAGTCGCGCGCATGCCAGGCTGATCGCCGACGGCGCCGGCAGGACGCGCATCTCACTCATGCCGAAGCGGCGCGCCAGTAGCTCGCCGACGCCGAAGCACATCGGATCGCCGCTCGCCAGCACGACGACGCGCCGGCCGCGCCGGGCCTCGAGCTCCTCGAGGCTCGCCTCGAGCGGCCAGCGCCAGGGCAGCCGTTCGCCGGGATGGCCGGCGACCATCGCCAGGTGGCGCTCGCCGCCGACCAGGATCTCGCCCGCCTCGAGCAGAGCGCGCGCCGGCGCGCTCAACGAGGCGAGGCCATCGTCGCCGATCCCGATCACGCTGAGCCAGGGCTCGGCGCTGCCGGTCGCGGTGCTCATGGCTCTCCCGAGAGCAGGGCGTTGATCGCCGCCGCGGCGAGCGGGCTGCCGCCGCGCCGGCCGCGCAGCGCGATGTGGGGCAGCGTTGGCCGGTGCGCCGTCAGGGCCTCCTTGGCTTCGGCGGCGCCAACGAAGCCGACCGGAAAACCCAGCACCAGTGCCGGCGCCGGCGCCCCCTCGGTCAGCAGCTCGAGCAGGCGGAACAGCGCCGTCGGCGCGTTGCCGATCGCCACCACGGCGCCCGCCAATCGGTCCCGCCAGAGATCGACCGCCGCCGCCGAGCGGGTGATCGCGTGCTCGGTCGCCAGGGTCGGCGTGCGCTGGTCCCGGAGCGTGCACAGGATCGGGTTGTCCGCCGGCAGGCGCTCCCGCTGAATACCCGCCGCGACCATGGTCGAATCGACCAGGATCGGCGCCCCGGCCGCGAGCGCCCCGCGCCCCGTCGCGACCGCATCACCGGTCCAGGTCAGATCGGCCAGGATGTCCGGCATGCCGCAGGCGTGGATCAGCCGTAGCGCCACCGGCTGAAACTCCTGCGGCAGGCCATCGATTGGCGCCTCATGGCGAATCGCGGCAAAGGACGCTTCGTAGATCGCGGCCGGGTCCCAGACACGGGCGTCGTCTCGAGCCCGCACCATGATGGCGCCGCCTACCGCGCCGGCAGCGTCTCGGCGGGGCGCTGCTGGTCTGCGTGCTCGTGGTCGTGACGATGGCGACCATGATGGTGGTGATGATGGCCGCCGTGATGGCCATGATCGGCGTCGGTGCCGATACCCTCGACGTGATGGTGGTGACCCTCCTGCGGCGCGCCGACCGCGGCCTCGTGGCCGATCACCTGCTCGCGGTACTTGCAGAGCAGGCAGTTCATGTTGACGTCGCCCGCGCGGATGCCCTCGATCCGCTCGACGAAGGAATCCAGCACCAGCGGATGGTCGCCCAGATAGCCGGCCTTGATGAACTCGATTCCCGGATGACGGGCGGCCACCTCCTCAGTCTGCTCGTAGATCCGTCGAACCAGGACGCCGGTGAACAGGAAATAGGGGAACACGACGATCCGCCGGAAACCAAGCCGGCTCGCCCGCTCGAGCGTCGCGTCGACCCGCGGCTCGGCGACGCCGCTGTAGCCGACCTCGGCCCAGCCGAAGCCCATGCCCTCCCAGAGCATGCGGGCGACCTTGGCGACGTTGCCGTTGGCGTCCGGGTCGGAGGTGCCGCGGCCGATCACCGCGAGGAGCGTGTCCGCGCGCGCGACCGGTTCCGGCCGCCCGGCGAGCGCCGCCTCGATCCGATCGCGGGCGGCGCGCAGCAGCTTCGGGTCGAGCCCGAGATCGCGCCCGAAATCGATCCGGATGCCGTACGCGGCGGCATAGCCGTTCAGCACCGACGGTACATCGTTCTTGACGTGGCCGGCGGCGAACAGCATGCCGGGCACGGCGAGCACCCGATCGACGCCGCTCGCCCTCAGGCTGTCGAGCGCCTCACGCAGCACCGGGCGGGCGAACTCGAGAAAGCCGCTCGCCAGCGGATAGTGCGGCAGGCGCTCCGCCAGCCCGCCGGCGAGGCGCTCGAACTCCTCGATCGCGTTGACATCGCGCGAGCCGTGGCCGCACACCAGAACCCCGACCTTGCCCATGGGCGCCCTTCTCGATGACTTGTTGCGCACTGGATACTGCCGCCGCCCGCGCGGAACAAGCGATGGTTGGCGCAAGCGGCCCGTCGCCCGCTCCGGGCGGGTGCTCCTGAATGCTCCTTCTGACGCCGGAATGGCTGCTGGCGAGCCTGTTCCTCGCTCTGGCACTCGATGCCATTCTGGGCGATCCCGCCTGGCTCTATCGCCGGCTGCCCCATCCGGTCGCAGTGATCGGCCGGCTCGTCGCGCGCCTCGAGGAGAGCTGGCTCGACCTCGATGCTCCGGCGGCGGAGCAGGCACGGCGCGGGCGCGCGGCCAGCCTGATCGTGATTGCGGGGAGCGCTGCGGTCGGTCTCGCCCTGCAGGAGCTCTGTCTTCGCCTGCGCCACGGCTGGCTGCCGCTCGCTCTGCTCATGAGCACGCTGATCGCCTGGCGCGGTCTGGCGCAGCATGTCGGCGCGGTGGCCGACGGGCTCGAGCGGAGCCTCGCCGACGGCCGGCGCGCGGTCGCCCGGATCGTCGGTCGCGACCCGGAGAGCCTCGATGCGCACGGCGTCGCGCGCGCCGCGATCGAATCGACCGCGGAGAATTTCGCCGACGGCGTGGTCGCGCCGCTCCTCTGGGGTCTGCTCCTCGGCCTGCCCGGCATGCTCGCCTACAAGGCGATCAACACCCTCGACAGCATGATCGGCCATCGCTCGCCCCGCCACCGGCACTTCGGGCGCTTCGCGGCCCGCCTCGACGATTTTGCCAACTGGCTGCCGGCCCGCCTCGCCGCGCTGCTGATCCTGGCGGCGGCACTACTCGGGGCGGGGACCACGCCGGGCGAGGGCTGGCGGGCGATGCGGCGGGATGCCTGGCGCCACCGCTCGCCCAACGCCGGCTGGCCCGAGGCCGCGATGGCTGGCGGCCTTGGCCTTCGCCTCGCCGGGCCGAGACGCTATGGCGGCGAGCTGGTCGACGACGCCTGGATGGGCGACGGGCGCGCCACGGCGACGCCCGCCGACATCCACCGCGCGCTCCGCGTGCTGGCCATGGCCTCTGCGCTGAGCGGGGCGCTGCTCGCGCTCGGCCTCGCGCTCGCCGTCCGCTGAGCGCGGCTCAGGCCCGCCCGCGCGCCAGCCGCAACAGACCGTCGAGATCGACCGAGGCCTCGAGATGCTCCGCAAGGGCATCGAGCGTGGCCTCGATCTCACGCTCGTAGGCAAGGCCGGATGGTCTCCGGTCGCGCAGACGCGCGAGAAAGGCGTGGCGAAAGCGATCGGCGGCGAATAGTCCGTGCAGATAACAGCCCATGATCCGACCATCGGACGACACGGCGCCCTCTGGGCGGCCGCCCAGATCGAGCATCGGCCGGGCGAGGGCAGGGCCGTCCGTGCGCCCGACATGCATCTCGTAGCCCCGAACCTCTTCGCCGCTCGCAATCTCAAGGCCGTGCACTTCGATGAGCGTCTTCTCGCCCGCGAGCGTGGTCTCGAGATCGAGCAGGCCAAGCCCCGCGGCTTCGCCGGGCGGCCCCTCGATGCCCTGCGGATCGACGATCCTGCGACCGAGCATCTGAAAACCGCCGCAGAGACCGAGCACCGCCCCGCCGCGCCGGACATGCGCTTTCAGATCGATGTCCCAGCCCTCGGTGCGGAGCGCCGCGAGGTCGGCGAGCGTCGCCTTGGCGCCGGCCAGGATCACGAGATCCGTATCGCCCGACAGCGCCTCGCCCGGCGCCACGATGCGCAGATCCACATCCGGCTCGGCGGCGAGCGGATCGAGGTCGTCGAAATTGGCCAGACGCGGCAGCCGCAGCACGGCGATCCTGATCGCCGCCTCGCGAGCGGCTTTCGGGCGCTCGTTCAGCCCCAGGATGTCCTCGGCCGGTAGCCGGCGCGCGCCCTCGAACCAGGGCACGACGCCATAGCTCCGCATGCCCGTGCACGCGCGGATGATCGGATGAGCGTCATCGAAAAGCGAAGGATCACCCCGGAACTTGTTGATCACATAGCCCTTGAGCCGCGCCCGCTCGGGCTCGGTGAGCAGAGCGTGCGTGCCGACCAGCGCTGCGATCACGCCGCCCCGATCGACATCGCCGATAAGCGCGACCGGCAGGTCCGCGGCCTCGGCGAAGCCCATGTTGGCGAGATCGCCCGCGCGCAGATTGACCTCGGCCGGGCTGCCCGCGCCCTCGACCAGCACCAGCTCCGCCTCGCTCGCGATTCTTTCATAACTTTCAATTATATGAGGCATCAACTTGGGGCGAAGCGCGAAGTAGGCGCGGGCATCGTAGTTGCCGAGCACGCGCCCCCGCACGATCACCTGCGCGCCGACCTCGCTCTGCGGCTTGAGCAGCACCGGGTTCATGTGCACCGATGGCGCCACGCCGCAGGCCCGCGCCTGGAGCGCCTGGGCCCGGCCGACCTCGCCGCCATCCGCCGTCACCGCGGCATTGTTGCTCATGTTCTGCGGCTTGAACGGCCGCACGCTCAGCCCCCGCCTCGCGTAGGCCCGGCCCAGGCCCGCCACGAGCAGCGACTTGCCGACATGCGAGCCCGTGCCCTGGAGCATCAGCGCTGCTGCACGGCCCATCGCAACCGCCTCTCATGACCTCGAGGTGCCATGCCGGACGCGATCCACCGCTGTCCGGCTAACCCCGCGTCAAGCACCGTTCTCTAGCGTCGGTATCGTCCATGGTACATGCGACCTTCGGAGTTCGTCAGCCACCCGGTCGGCCGACCGGGACGCGCGTTCTCGCGACCTCGAAAAAAGGGCGTGCCGATCATGACCGCCAACTGCCTCGGCGATCTTCAGGAGACGAAAACCCCGCCGCTGCAGGTTCAGAGCGGGCCAGTGACCGGTTGAGCCGTGTCCCGCACCCGCAAGATCGAGAGCGTGGCGGCGTTGGCCCTGGTGCTGGCCAGCATCATCCTGTTCCTGACCGCGATCGAGTTCACTCTGCGCTGGAGCGTGCCCTGCCTGCCGCTTCGCTTCCACAAGTATCTGAGCGACGACATTTTCGTTCTGGCGCAGCGCTCGAAGCGGGCGTTCCTGCCGCGCGACTACATGGCGATCCTCGGCGATTCCTATCTCAGGGTGCCGGCGACTGGCACTCTGAGGCAGTGCGCGAGGACTGGGGCGGGGGCGTCGCCTACCAGGCCGCGCACGTGATCTTCGAGC
>JBKPDM010000584.1:0-5298 GCA_046727895.1 Pseudomonadota bacterium
AGCGAGTGCACCGTCATGTGCAGGAGCGCCGCGAAATTCGCGACCGCGCCGCCCATGCCGAAGGCGAAAGTGATGATGCCCATGTGCTCGATCGAGGAGTAGGCGAACATGCGTTTGATGTCGCGCCGCCGGTAGAGCATCAGCGCGGCGAAGACCAGCGAGACCAGGCCCATGGTGATCATCAGGGGCCCGGGCGCGAGCGCGCCCGCGTTGGCCGCGAGCAGCAGCTTGAAGCGGAGCAGGGCGAACAGGGCGACATTCAGCAGCAGGCCCGAGAGCACCGCCGAGATCGGCGTCGGGCCCTCGGCGTGGGCGTCGGGCAGCCAGGCGTGGAGAGGAGCGAGCCCGACCTTGGTGCCGTAGCCGAGCAGGAGGAACACGAAGGCGAGGTTGAGCAGGCCGGGATCGAACGCGCTCGCCCGGGTCACCAGAACGCTCCACGCCATGGCGTCCATGCCCTCGCCGACCACCGCGCGCGCGGCGAGGTAGACCAGGATCGTGCCGAAGAGGGCGAGCGCGATGCCGACGCTGCCCAGGATGAAGTACTTCCAGGCCGCCTCGAGCGCCGCCTCGGTCCGATAGATGCCGACCATGAGCACGGTGGTGAGCGTCGCGAGCTCGATCGCGACCCACATCAGGCCAATGTTGTTCGCCACCAGCGCCAGGTTCATCGCGAACATCAGGGTCTGATACATGGCGTGGTAGAAGCGGAGGTAGACCGGGGTGAGGCGCCCGGTCTCGAGCTCGTGGCCGATGTAGCTCGCGCTGAACACGCTGGTGGTGAAAGCGACGAAGGTGTTCAGCGCGATGAACACGACGTTCAGGTCGTCGACCAGCAGAAGCTGGCCCGCGGCCGGCCGCGCCGCGAACAGGGCGAGTGCGGCGAGGAAGGTGAGCAGGGATGCGCCGATGTTGAGCCGGGCACCCATCCGGTAGCCTGGCAGGAGAGCCAGGAGCGCTGCAGCGGCGGCCGGGATCACCAGGACGACGCCGACGGCGAGCGAGCCGAGCTCGGTCATGGGCGCTCGCCCCGGAACATCTCGAGCGCCTGAACGTCGACCGTGTCGAAGCGCTCGCGGATGCGGAACAGGAACACGCCGATCACGATGAACGCGATCAGGATGGAGAAGGCGACGCTGATCTCGACCACGAGCGGCATGCCCTTGGCGCCCGTCGCGGCGAGGATCAGGCCGTTCTCGAGCGACATGAAGCCGACCACCTGGCTCACCGCGTTGCGCCGGCTCACCATCATCAGGAGGCCGAGCAGCACGACCGAGAGGGCAAACGCCAGATCCTCGCGCGCGAGCGGATCGGAGCCGATGGCGACCGGCAGCATCACCACGATCGAGAGTGCCACCAGCCCGATCCCGGCGAGCATGGTGAGCCCGACCCCGACCACGGTCTCGATCGTGCGGTGGATGCCGAGGTTCTGCACGATGCGGTGCAGCGCGACCGGAATGATCAGCGCCTTGAACAGGAGCGCTATCGCCGCCGTCACATAGAGATGCGGCGCCGCCTGAATGAATGCCTGCCAGGCGACCGAAAGCGCGAGCACGAAGGCGTGCAAAGCGAAGACGTTCAGGAGGCCGAACATGCGGTCCTGGTAGAGCAGCGTGAAGCTCACCAGCACCAGACTGCCGGCCAGCAGGTGGGCGATGTCGAACTGCAGGCCGGCGTTCATCAGAGGCCCCGCGAGACGAACAGGAGCAGGGTGCCGAGCAGGCCCAGCATCAGCGCGGCGCCGAGAAACTGGGGCACGCGAAAGACGCGCATCTTGGCGATCGCGGTCTCGAACAGGGCGAGCAGGAGGCCGCCCACGGCCAGCTTGAGGACATACGCAACCACGCCGAGCGCATCGGCGACCAGCCCCGCATGCGGCGCCGCCATACCCCAGGGCAGGAAGACGCAGCCGAGCAGCGAGACGTAGAGCAGGAGCTTCAGCGCAGCGGCCGCCTCGATCATCGCGAGGTGCCGGCCCGAGTACTCCAGCACCATGGCCTCATGGACCATGGTGAGCTCGAGGTGCGTGGCCGGATTGTCGATCGGGATGCGGGCGTTCTCGGCGATCGCGACCATGATCAGGGAGACCAGGGCGAGCCCGAGCGAGACGCGCAGCCCCACGTTGGTCTCGAGCATGAAGCCCGCGATCGAGGACAGCTGCGTCGTGCCGGCGAGCAATGCCAGGGTGAAGATGATCATGATCATCGCCGGCTCGGCGAGCGAGGCGATCATGACCTCGCGGCTCGAGCCGAGGCCGCCGAAGCTGGTGCCGACGTCCATCCCGGCGAGCGCCAGGAAGAAGCGCGCGCTGCCGAGCAAGGCGACGATTGCGATGAGATCGGCCGACCAGCTGAACAGGAGCCCGGTCGCGAAGGTCGGCACCAGCGCCGCGCCAACCCAGATCGCGGCGAAGATCAGATAGGGCGCTGCCCGGAACAGCCAGGACGCACTCTCGGCCAGGACGACCTCCTTACGCATCAGGCGGAGCAGATCGCGATACGGCTGGATGAGCGCCGGCCCTTGCCGGCGCAGCAGCCTCGCCTTGACCTTGCGCACGAAGCCCGTCAGCAGGGGCGCGAGCGCCAGCACCAGCGTCATCTGCGCGCCCTGGACCAGCAGGTCGAGGATCAGCGCCATACCGCGAGCACCAGCAGCAGGAAGACCAGGGCGAGGAACACCAGGGTCAGATAGCGGCGGATGGTCAGGAACTGCAGGTGATTCAGCCGATCGGCGGCGAAACCGACAGCACCCGCAACCGGCGCATAGATGCCCTCCCACGCCAGATCCTGCAGGCGAACGCGAAGGCGCGCCGGCCGCAGGTCGCCCGGCGGCGGCATGTCGACCTCCTCGCGGGCGCGGAACGCGAGCGTGCCGAACACCCGGCGGATCGGCTGGGCGAAGCTGCCGGCGGTGTATTGGGTGAGCGGGCTCGGATCGGGAAAGCCGCAGTCCCAGGCGGCGCCGCGCCGCACCGCGTGCGAGGCGAAGCGATGGATCACCCAGGCGGTGAGGCTCGCCGAAATCGCGATGAACAGGAGGACGAGCAGGCCGTTGTACGAGCTTCGACCCTCGCTCACCGGCACCAGGGTCAGCCAGGCGATCGTCGTCTGGGCCGGCATGCGCGCGCCCTCGGTCAGCGCCGTGACCACCGGCGCCAGGCCATCGATGATCAGACCCGGGAACACGCCGGCGACGACGCAGAGCCCGGCGAAGGCGAACATCGCGCCGAGCGACCACCGATCGACCTCTTCGGCCCGCGCCGCCGCAGGGCTGCGCGCGCGACCGAGGAAGCTCACGCCGAACGCCTTGACGAAGCAGGCCGCGGCGAGCGCGGCCGAGAGCGCCAGCATGGCGCCGACCGCCGGCACCAGGAACTTGAGGCTCCATTGCGGCACGTTCGGGCTCAACAGGATCGCCTGGAAGGTCAGCCACTCGGAGACGAAGCCGTTCAGGGGCGGCAGGGCCGAGATCGCGGCGCAGCCGACCAGGAAGGTGAAGGCGGTGAGCGGCATGCGATGGATCAGACCGCCCAGGTGCTCCATGTCGCGCTCGCCGGTTGCGGTCAGCACGGCGCCCGAGCCGAAGAACAGGAGGCTCTTGAACAGCGAGTGATTGAGGACGTGGAACAGCGCGGCGGGGAGTGCCAGCGCCGCCGCGAAGTCCATGGCGTTGGCGCGGAAAGCGAGCGCCAGGCCGAGGCCGATGAAGATGATGCCGATGTTCTCGACCGTGTGGTAGGCGAGCAGCCGCTTCAGATCGTGCTGCATCAGCGCGTAGAGCACGCCGAGCACCGCGGTGCCGGCGCCGAGCGCCAGGACGACGAGGCTCCACCACCAGGCGGGCAGGCCCAGAAGGTCGAAGACGATGCGCACGAAGCCGTAGACGGCAACCTTGGTCATGACCCCGCTCATCAGGGCCGAGACGTGGCTGGGCGCCGCCGGATGGGCGAGCGGCAGCCAGACGTGCAAGGGCACCAGGCCGGCCTTGGAGCCGGCGCCGAGCAGCACCAGAGCCAGGACCAGAGCGGACAGGCCGGGCGGCAGACCGTTGCTTCGGATCGCCTCGAAGGCTTAGCCGCCGCCCGGGCCGGCGAGCAGGCTGAAAGCGAGCAGGAGCGAGAGCGTGCCGAAGCTCGCCATGACCAGATAGACGTAGCCGGCCTGCGCGTTGCCCTGCTCGTGATGGTGCGCCATGACCAGCGCCCAGGAGGTGAGCGACATGAACTCCCAGGCGAACAGGAAAGCGAAGGCGTCGTCGGCCACGACCACGAGGTTCATTGCGGCGAGAAACGCCGGGAAGAACGGCAGGACCCGGGCCGGCGCCGGTTCGTGCCGGCCGTAGCCGAGGCCGTAAGCGCTGGCCGCGGCGCCGCCGAGGTTGACCACCACGAGGAAGAACGCGGCCAGGGCGTCGAGCCGGAAATGCGCGCCGATCCAGGGCAGGCCGAGCGGCAGGACGATCGTCGTGGCATCACCGGCCAAAACGAGACGCGTCAGCGCCACCACCAGCCCGAGCGAGGTCAGGGCGAAGCTCGTGCCGTAGACCCAGGGCGTTGCGTCGCGGCGGAGCACGATGGCGCCGGCGCCCGTGGCCAGGAGCAGTCCGATCAGGACCAGGATCAGCGCGAGCGGCATGCCGCGCCCCACCACGCCGACCGGACGGGCCGCATCGTCATGCCTTCAACCGGACCCCGCGGCCGCCGCCCTGGCTGACCGCGCCCTCGGCGATGAGCTCGACGCCGGCCGTGTCCAGCGCACCGATCAGCTTCATCAGTGAATCGACGTGGCCGCGCACCACGCCATCGCTCGCCTCCATGCGCTGGATGGTCGGCACCGACAGAGCCGCCGCCTCGGCCAGCGCCCGCTGGTCGATGCCGAGCAAGGCCCGCGCCGCCCGTATCTGCGCCGCAGTAATCACGGCTCAGCCATCACTTTTGCTGTTCGCAGCATCGACTTTGCGCGTCTAGCACGGAGTACTGATTTGCTCAACCACTGATTTCCGGTCAAACACCGCACAATGCGCGGGCCCGACGGCAGCGACGCGGCCTGGGACGCCGAGCTGCGGGAGCATCAGGCGGCGACCAGGATGTGCGCCTCGCCGTCGATGAAACGGACGCCACGAACGACCTCGGGAAGGCGAGCAGCGGCTCTCGGTCTTCGATCAGGCAGGCCGCGGCTTTGTCGTACTTGGTCCACAACTCTTGATCATAGCTCGGGCGCTGGTGCGCGCGCATCGCTGGCGGCGGAAGATCGAAAGCGGTCAGGCCAAGTCGATCACCGACCTTGCGGAGCAGGAGGG
>JBKPDM010000585.1:0-3578 GCA_046727895.1 Pseudomonadota bacterium
GGCGAACAGCGGCGGCGGGTCGAGCTCGTGGCCGGTCCGATCGAGGCCGATCGCGCTCCAGAGCGCGCCGCGCCGGTCGAGCGCGAGCGAGGTGAAGGCATCGGCCCGCGCCAGGCGATCGAGCGCCGAGGCGCTCACCCCGGCCCGGCGCCGGAGATCGGCGAGATCGGCGTAGCCCCGGCCCCGGCGCGCCACCAGCTCCGCCATCTCCTCCTCCCTCAGTCCCTTGACCTGGCGAAAGCCCAGGCGAAGGGCGAAGTGGGGCCGCATTCCATCGCCCTGCCCACACTCGTCGAGCCCGGTCCTTCTCGGGTCACCCCCGGGCCTCCCTAGGCTGTCGTCCTCGGGCTCTTCCCGCTCCGGACCGACCACCGAGGTCGGTCCTGGGAGCCAGGGAAGCCGAGGACCCATGCCATCTCCCGAGTGACGCGGTCCGTCCCGTGACGTGGACCCTCGGGTCAAGCCCGAGGGCGACAGCGAAGAAACATCGGCCGGCGGCGCTGCCACCTCCAGGGCGCAGTCCCAGGCGCTCGCGTTGACGTCGACCGGCAGCACGGCGACGCCGTGGTCCCGGGCGTCGCGCACGATCTGGGCGGGCGCGTAGAAGCCCATCGGCTGGCTGTTGAGGAGCGCGCAGGCGAACACCTCCGGAAAGTGGCACTTCAGCCAGGAGGAGACGTAGACCAGGAGCGCGAAGCTCGCGGCGTGGCTCTCGGGAAAGCCGTAGGTGCCAAAGCCCTCGATCTGCTTGAAGCAGCGCTCGGCAAAGTCGCGCGCGTAGCCGTTTTTGACCATGCCGTCGATGAACTTGGCTCTGAAGGTGTGGATCGTGCCGACCCGCTTGAAGGTCGCCATGGCGCGGCGCAGGCGATCGGATTCGCTGGCCGTGAAGCCGGCGCCCACGATCGCGATCTGCATCGCCTGCTCCTGAAAGAGCGGCACGCCGAGCGTCTTCTCGAGCACGCCCCGAAGCGCCGCCGAAGGATAGTCGACCGGCTCCTCGCCGTTCCGGCGACGCAGATAAGGGTGGACCATGTCGCCCTGGATCGGGCCCGGGCGCACGATCGCGACCTCGATCACCAGGTCGTAGAAGCACTTTGGCCGAAGGCGCGGCAGCATGGTCATCTGCGCCCGGCTCTCGACCTGGAACACGCCGAGACTGTCCGCCCGGCTCAGCATCGCGTAGACCGCCGGGTCCTCGGGCGGCACGGTGGCGAGGTCGAGCTTTTGGCCGCAGTGGTGCCTGAGCAGCTCGAAGGCCTTGCGGATGCAGGTCAGCATGCCGAGCGCCAGGACGTCGATCTTGAGGATGCCGAGCGCGTCCAGATCGTCCTTGTCCCACTCGACGAAGGTGCGCTCCGCCATGGCGGCGTTGACCACCGGGACCACCTGATCGAGGCGCGAGCGGGTGAGGACGAAGCCGCCCACGTGCTGCGAGAGGTGGCGGGGAAAGCCGGTGAGCTCGGAGGCGAGCTGCAGTGCCAGGCGAAGGCGCGGGTCGGCGGGATCGAGGCCGCGCTCGCGCGCGAGCTTTTCGTCCAGGCCGCCCTCGCTCCAGCCCCAGATGCCCGAGGCGAGCGCCCCGACCGCGTCCTCCGAGAGGCCCATCGCCTTGCCGACCTCGCGGATCGCGCTCCGCGCGCGGTAGTGGATCACGGTCGCGGCGATGCCGGCGTGCTCGCGGCCGTATTTCCCGTAGATGTATTGGATCACCTCCTCGCGCCGCTCGTGCTCGAAGTCGACGTCGATGTCCGGCGGCTCGCGCCGCTCGGCCGAGACGAAGCGCTCGAACAGGAGATCGAAGCGCCCGGGGTCGACCGCGGTGATGCCGAGGCAGTAGCAGACCGCGGAGTTGGCCGCCGAGCCGCGGCCCTGGCAGAGGATGCCCTTGCTCTTTGCGAAGCGCACGATGTCGTGGACGGTGAGGAAATAGGGCGCGTAGCCGAGCCCGGCGATCAGCTGGAACTCGTGCTCGAGCAGGGCGCGCACCTTGGCCGGCACGCCCCGCGGATAGCGTTCGGCCGCGCCCTGCCAGGTCAGCTGCTCGAGGTACTGCTGGACGGAGAGGCCCGCGGGTGCCGGGTCGATCGGATAGTCGTAGCACAACTCGTCGAGCGAGAAGCGGCAGGCACCGACGATCTCGGCGGTGTGCGCGAGGGCCTCCGGATGGCGGCGGAACAGGCGCGCCATCTCGGCCGGCGGCTTGAGGTGGCGCTCGGCATTGGCTTCGAGCCGAAAGCCCGCCTGATCGATGGTGCAGTGCGCGCGGATGCAGGTGAGCACGTCCTGGAGCGGCCGGCGCCCGGGCGCGTGGTAGAGAACGTCGCCGGTCGCGACCAGCGGCATGCGACAGGCCACGGCCAGATCGGCCAGCGCCTCGATGCGTGCCGCATCGTCGCCCCGATAGAGGTGCTGCGCGGCGAGATAGCAGCCTTGCAGGCTGTGGCCTAGCTTTTCGAGGAAGGCCGCAAAGCCGTCGTCCAGCTCGTCCGGCGGCAGGGCGACGATGATCTGATCCTTGCTATGGGCGAGCAGGTCCTCGAGCCCGAGAGCGCAGCGGCCCTTCTCGACCCGCCGCTGGCCGAGCGAGATCAGCTGCGCGAGCCGGCCGTAGGCGGCGCGATCGGTCGGAAAGCAGAGCACCGAGCGGGCGGGGGGCATCACCCCACCATGAAGGGTGGACCCTCGGGTCAAGCCCGAGGATGACAGGGGTGGCTCGCCCGAGGGTGACAACAAAGCAGTGCCTGAGGGTGGCGAGGCAAGAACGTCCGCCGACGCCAAAGGAATCACTGCCCCGGCCCGCCTCTCCGGCTCGAGGTCGAGGCGCGCGCCGACCACGAAGCGGAGACCCACCTCCTTGGCCGCGACGTGGGCGCGGACGACGCCCGCGAGCGTGTTGCGATCGGTCAGCGCGAGTGCTTCGAGGCCGAGCTCCTGCGCGCGCAGCACCAGCTCCTCCGGATGCGAGCCGCCCCGCAGGAAGGAGAAATTGCTCGTGATCTGGAGCTCGGCGTAGGCGGTCATGGCGCCCGCCGCCGCCGCGGCCGGCTCAGGGCAGCAGCTTGATCAGCGCCACGATCGCGGCGCCTTGGGCGACCATGATGCCGGTGAACCCCTTGATCAGGCCGATCTGTGCATCGGCGATTTTCCGCTCGACCTGGGCGAAACGGGCCTCGAGGCGCAGCTCGAGCTCGCGCAGATCGGCCTTGGTGGCCAGGGTCTCCTGGCTGTGATCGCGGATCGCCCGCGCCATGCCGAGCGCCTGGTCGCGCGAGAAGCCGGCCTTCTCGAAGTCCTCTGCGAGGCCAAGGGCGTCGATCGTGGTCGCCATCCCAGGGGTCCTTCCGGCGCCAGTCTAACATGGGCGGGCCTCAAGCGAACAGACCGTGCAGGTACCAGCGCGGCAGGGTGGCGGCGCCGGTGAGGTAAAGGCCTTCGCGAAACAGCCAGAAGCGGCCGCCCTCGGTGTCCTCGACCGCGAAATAGTCGCGGGTCAGGGCGTTCGGATCGACCTCGGGCGTGCGCCACCATTCGGGCGCCAGGCGCTCGGGGCCGCGCACCCGGGCGACCCTGTGCAC
>JBKPDM010000586.1:0-11741 GCA_046727895.1 Pseudomonadota bacterium
TACAAGGATTGGTCTCGTGGGCTCGGAGATGTGTATAAGAGACAGGCCCTGGTCGCCGGCATCTGGTGGTGGATCTTCTTTCCGGTGCTGCTGGTGATCCTGACCTTCATCGGCCTCTTCCTGCTGGCGGTGTCGATGAACGAGTACATCGACCCGCGAAGCCGGCTCAGTCGCATGGGCGGCGCCATCTGATGGCGGCCCGGCGCCTGGAGATGGCGCCCGAGCGCGCGCCGACCCGGGGCAAGCCCGTGCTCGAGGTCGAGGATCTGCGCGCCTGGTACCAGATGCGCTACTTCGGGATCGTGCGCGAGGTCCGGGCGGTCGACGACATCTCCCTCGCGATCCGGGGAAACGAGATCTATGGTCTCGCCGGCGAATCGAGCTGCGGCAAGACCACGCTGATCAAGACGATCGCGGGCGCGATCCAGCCGCCCCTGAACGTGCTCTCGGGCAGCGTCCGGTTCGACTTCGGGGGGCACCGGCTCAGCGTCTACGAAGCGAGCCCGGGCGAGCTCGCGGCGATCCGCTGGCGGCATCTCTCCTACATCATGCAGGGCTCGATGAGCGTCCTGAACCCGGTCCGGCGGATCAGACATTCCTTCGTCGACTTCGCCTTCCGCCACATCGGCCAGCCGATGCCCGCGTTTCGTGAGATCGTGCGCGCGCACCTCGCCCGGCTGCACCTACAGCCCGCCGTCCTCGAGGCCTATCCGCATGAGCTCTCGGGCGGCATGCGCCAGCGGGTCACGATCGCGCTCGCGACCGTCT
Organism: Pseudomonadota bacterium; assembly: GCA_046727895.1. Lineage (GTDB taxonomy): Bacteria > Pseudomonadota > Alphaproteobacteria > Geminicoccales > Geminicoccaceae > DATAOG01. The sequence continues at coordinate 769 of JBKPDM010000586.1, forward strand.
GCCGGCCCGAGTTCATCATTGCCGACGAGCCGACCACCGCCCTCGATGTGGTCGTGCAGAAGGGCGTGCTGGCGCTGATCCGCGAGGTCCAGCAGGAGATGGGCTCATCGCTCCTGTTCGTGACCCACGATCTCGCGGTCCACGCCAACCTGACGGACCGGCTCGCGATCATGTACGCCGGCCGGATCGTCGAGGAGGGGCCGACCGCGGATCTCTTCCGCGAGCCGCTCCATCCCTACACCCGCCATCTGATCGCGAGCCTGCCGCGGATCGGCGATGCCGCGCCGCGGCCAGCGCTCGAGGGCGCGCCGCCCAGTCTCGCCGACCCGCCGCCCGGCTGCCGCTTCAATCCGCGCTGCCCGCTGGCGATGGCGGTCTGCCGGGAGGACAACCCGCCGCTCGTGCCGGTCGGTCCCGGGCGCCGGGTCGCCTGCTTCGCGGTCAGCCTGGAGACGGCGGCGTGAGCGCCCGCCTGCTCGAGGTCGAGCGGGTCACCAAGGCCTATGCGATGGGCGGCATCCTGTCCCGCCGGCGGTTCAACGCGGTCGACGGGGTGAGCTTCACACTCGACGCGGGCCGGCCGGAGATCTTCACGATTATTGGCGAGTCGGGCAGCGGCAAGACCACGCTCGCGCGCATGATGCTGAACATGGTGCCGCCGACCGCGGGCAGCGTCCGGTTCGAGGGCACCGATCTCGCGCTGATCCGAAGACGCCGCGAGCGGCTCGCCTTCATGCAGAAGGTGCAGCCGATCTTCCAGAACCCGTTCGAGGCGTTCAATCCTCTGAAGCGCATCGACCGCTACCTGTTCATGACCGCGCTCCGCTTCACCGATGCGCGCACGCGCGCCGAGATCGAGGCCCGCGCCGACCGGGCGCTGCGCAAGGTCGGGCTGTCGCTCGCCGAGGTGAGGCGGCGCTTCCCGCACGAGCTCTCGGGCGGGCAGCTGCAACGGGTCGCGGTCGCGAGGGCGCTGATCCCGGAGCCCGCGCTGATCGTCGCCGATGAGCCCGTGTCGATGGTCGACGCCTCGCTCCGGATGGCGATCGTCAACCTGTTCAAGGCGTTGCGCGACGATCTTAAGGTCTCGATCGTCTACATCACCCACGACCTCGCGACCGCCTATTACATCAGCGACCGGATCATCATCATGCAGAAGGGCAAGGTCGTGGAGAGCGGCGACGCGCGCGCCGTGCTGACCGCGCCCAGGCACCCCTACTCGATCCTGCTCAAAGACTCGGTGCTCCAGCCCGACCCGGCCGGTAGGAGCGCTTTGACCACGGCGAGCGTCCCGCTCGACGAGGCCGAGAGCCTGCAAACCGCCTAGACGGAGACGTTGTGCCCATGCGTACCGTGACCGTACTGCTGGATCGCGACTTCGCCATCGGGACGACCGATCGGCGGCTGTTCGGCGCTTTCGTCGAGCATCTCGGGCGTTGCGTCTATGGCGGCATCTTCGAGCCCGGGCACCCGGAGGCGGACGAGCGCGGGTTCCGCAAGGACGTGCTGGCGCTGGTGCGCGAGCTGGCGCCGACGATGATGCGCTATCCGGGCGGCAACTTCGTCTCGGGCTACAATTGGGAGGACGGGGTCGGGCCGAAGGGGCAACGGCCGCGGCGGCTCGATCTCGCCTGGATGTCGACCGAGCCGAACACGTTCGGCACCAACGAGTTCATCGACTGGTGCCGGGCGGCCGGGGTCGAGCCGATGCTCGCGGTCAATCTCGGCACCCGCGGTCCCGACGAGGCCCGCTGGATGGTCGAGTACTGCAACCATCCAGGCGACACCGCGCTCTCGGATCTCCGGCGCGCGCACGGCTGGGAGCAGCCGCACGGCGTGAAGTTCTGGTGCCTCGGCAACGAGATGGACGGGGCCTGGCAGATGGGGGCCAAGACGCCGCTCGAGTACGGCCGGATCGCGGTCGAGGCGGCCAAGATGATGAAATGGGTCGACCCCACCATCGAACTTGCAGCCTGCGGCTCGTCCGGGCGCACAATGCCGACCTTCGGGGCCTGGGAGGACGTGGTGCTCGAGCATTGCTTCGACCACGTCGAGTACATCTCGCTGCACACCTATCTCAACGACTATGCCGGCGACACGCCGGCGTTCCTGGCCAGCCCCGACCTCATGGACAGCTTCATCGACGAGGTGGTCACGATCGCCGATGCGGTCGCCGCGCGCCGGCGCTCAGCGAAGCGCATCATGCTGAGCTTCGATGAATGGAACGTCTGGTACCGTACCCGCCGCAATCGGCAGGAGCGGGTCCGCTCGGGCTGGCCGGTGGCGCCGCCGATCCTCGAGGAAGTCTACAGCATGCAGGATGCGCTCGCCTTCGGCGGTGCCTGCATCGCGCTCCTCAACCACGCCGATCGGGTCAAGGCCGCCTGCCTCGCCCAGCTGGTCAACGCGATCGCGCCGATCATGACCGAGACCGGCGGCCCGGCTTGGCGGCAGACGATCTTTTTCCCGTTTGCCCAGATGAGTAACCTCGGCCGCGGGCGGGTGCTGCGTACGCAGATCGACGCGCCGACCTACGCCACCAGCTATTTCGATCCGCGCGGCGCCGAGGAGCATCGCTATCCGCTGCCCGCGGTGCCCTACCTCAAGCTTGCGGCGGTCCACGACGAGGCGGCGGGCGCGCTCATCCTCTTCGCGCTCAACCGGCACCTCGACGAGGAGCTGCCGCTGGATCTGCACGCCAAGGGCTTCCAGCGCCTTACGGTCGAGCAGGCGCTCGAGCTGCGCGACGACGATCTCCAGGCGACCAATACCAAGGACGCGCCGGAGCGGATCAAGCCAAGGACGCTTGAGGCCGTGGCGGTCGAGGGTGAGCGGCTGCGCGCGACGCTCGCGCCGGCCTCCTGGAACGTCATCCGGCTGGCGTCCGCCCCCTGACCCGGAGCGGCGCAGTCTGCGGCCTCCAGAGCCGCCAACCACCACTTCGAGTGCCTGGTCTGGCAGAACGCCAGCGGCAGCCTGGACGTCGAGGCGGACCCGCAAACCTGGTTCGCGATCGTGGCCATCGAGTTTGCGGCGTTCCGCGGCGCCATGGTCAAGCTGACAGCCGATGAGCCTATTACGGACAGCACGGACACCGTCATCCCGTGGGATGCAACCGAGTTCGACGCGGAGGGCTTCTGGGACGCCGGCAACCCGACCCGACTCACCGTGCCGAGCGGAGTGAGCCGGGTGCGGCTGCTCGGCAACGTCCGCCGGCAGAGCAGCGCTACCGGTGAGCGCCAGGCGCTGATCACGAAGAATGGCGCGGCCTTCCAGGGACAGCCCATGGCGCGCCACGGCGCCGCCGGCCTCGCCGGCCAAAACCTTGCGAGCCCGGCGCTGGCGGTGAGCGCGGGTGATGTCTTCGAGCTGTCCGCCTGGCACTCCGCCGGGGGTTCACTGAACGTCGAAGCCAATGTCCAGACCCGGTTCGCCATCGAGGTCGTCGAATAGGCGGATCACAAAGATTGCGGAACGTCTGCGCTTTGCCCGTGTCGATGGTCGGCCGGTTGATCAAGGTTCCTGGCGCTAGAAAGCCGCCGGGTCTGAGCAATCACCGTGCAGAGGATCCTCAACGACAAGGGGTTCAGCAGCCGCCACGAGCGCTGGCTGGCGCTCGCCCGCAAGACAAGGAGGTTAAAGGGGACACTTTTATTCGCCAATTTCGACCAGCGCCTTGATCAGGCCGGTCTTCTGCGTCGCCCATAGCGGAATATTGCGCACGGCGTCGGTGAGGCTGGTGCGGTGGGTGATCAGGCGACCGACAGGAACAACGCGATCGCTTATGGCGGTAATGACGCGCTCAAAGTCTTCAGAGGTGGCGTTGCGGCTTGCGAAGAGGGCCATTTCCTTGCGGTGGAAATCCGGATCCATGAACGTGATCGGGTCCTTGACCACGCCTACGAGCACGTAGCGGCCGCCGTGGGCGACGAACTCGAACCCCCTTTCCATGGCTGCCTGGTTGCCCGTGGCGTCAAATACAACATCAAAGCCATCCCCCCGGGTAAGCGTCACGACCGCCTCCGAAGCGTCGCTCCCGGCTGAAAGGGTCGCCACGCCCGCGATGGAATGAGCTGCGGCAGCCCGTTCTGCATCGCGGTCGAACACGGTGACGCTGGCGCCCGACAGACGCGCGAACAGCGCGACGCCGAGCCCGATCGGGCCGGCTCCCACAACCAGCACTCGATCGCGGCCCGTCACCGCACCTCGCCTCACCGCGTGCGCTCCGACCGCCAGGAACTCCACGGTCGCGCATTCGTCCGCGCTCAAACCCGGTGCGCGTATGAGATTGGCTGCCGGCACGGACAGCAGCCCGACCAGGCCGCCATCCTGGTGAACGCCCAGTACGGATATGTTCACGCAACAGTTGGGCTTGCCCGCGCGGCAGGCGATGCAGCGTCCGCATGAAAGGTAGGGATTGACGACGCAGACCTCGCCGGGCGAAAGGCGCGACTCCGCAGGGGCTTCGATGACCTCCACGGCGAGTTCGTGGCCCATGACGCGAGGATATTGAAGGAAGGGATGCTTGCCCTCGAAGATGTGATAATCGGTGCCGCACATGCCCACCCGGCGCGGGCGAACCAACGCATGACCGGAATCAGGCCGCGGGGCGGGCCGCTGCTCGAGCAGCAGGCGGCCGGGTGTGGAGCAGACAAGGGCGTCCATGAGCTGCACGGGACTCGCTGCCGGTCGCTGGAACTGGCGCCGATGGTCTCTGGGGGTTAGGAGGGCCGGCGCAGCGCCGGCCCCTCGGGTACTTCACTCAAACTGGGCCATGTTGTCCTTGGTGACCAGGGCGGCGCCCGAGTCAATCAGCGACTCGACCTGCTCTCCGCGGATGGCCTTGACGAGCGCGTCGACGCCCAGTTCGGCCATTTTGGCAGGGAACTGTGCCACGGTGGCGTCTTCGATTCCGGCCGTCAGGGCTTCGGCCTCGCCGCAGCAGAAGTCGAAGCCCACCAACACGATGGCGTCGTTGGCAATGCCGGCGTTCTTGATCGCCTGCGCGGCGCCCGCTTGCCGGCGGGCCACAGGCCGCGTAGATGGCCTTGAGGTCCGGGTTCGCCGTCAGCAGATCTTGGGCGACATTGATCCCGAGCTCCTCCGTGCAGTTGGTTGCACCACGACCAACGATATCGACATCCACACCCTGCAGCCCATCGAGCATTCCTTTCACTCGGTCGTCGAGCGAGGGCACACCGGGCACGCCTTCGAGGATGCCGAGAGTATCGCCGTCCTTGAGCACGGACTTCAGATATTCGCCGGCGATTTTGCCGGCGGCGTAGTTGTCCGTGGTCGCCAGTGCCGACCGTCCGTTCCAGTCGGGAATGTTGTTGTCCAGAAGGACGACTTTCACGCCCGCTGCAATCGCTTTGTCCAGCGCCGGGGCCACGGTCGGATCGACCGGCGTCACGGCGATGCCCTGCACCCCCTTGGTGACCATGGACTCGATGAGCGCAATCTGCCCCTCGATGTCCGTGGCCGACGTGCCCTGGCCGAACACAATCTCTACGCCAGGATGAGCCGCAGCGTAGGCTCTGGCGGCATTTTCCATGGTGGCGAAGAACGGCACCGGGAACTTGGTGATGAAGCCGATCTTGACGTTGTCCGCAGCCTGAGCGGGTCCGACGGTCGCCGCAGCGAGCGCCAACCCGCTCAGAAGCATTCGCAGGTTCATACTACACCTCCCTGTTCTGGATCGCTTCGACGTCAAGCGATCCCACTCTCCGCCGCTCGCCGAGCGGCGAATCTCGATAGGCTTCGGCCCCGACAATCATGGAGACCAGCTCCTGCTGGTTCGCGCGGCTCGGCTTCAGCTCTCCGACCTTGCACCCCTGGCGCAGGACGACCGCGCGGTCGGCGAGTTCGACCACATGCTCCATGTTGTGGGTGATGAGAATGACGGCGTTGCCCTCGGCGCGCAGTTGCGTGATCAGGTCGAGAACCTTTCGCGACTCGCGCACGCCGAGGGCGGCGGTAGGCTCGTCGAGGATCACGACCTTGCGCGCAAATACGGTCGCTCGGGCCACCGCGATCGCCTGGCGCTGGCCGCCCGACATCAGGGCGACCGGCGCATCGAATTTCGGCAGTCTGACCTTGAGCCGGTCGAGCACCGCCGCTGCTTCCCGGTCCATGGCGCGGCCCTTGAGAAACCGAAGTCCTTGGGGGAGCCACGCGGGGAAAGCGATCTCGCGGCCGCAATAGAAGTTCTGGGCCGGGGTCAGGTTGTCGAAAAGCGCAAGGTCCTGGTAGACGGTTTCTATGCCGGCGCGGCGCGCCGCCGCTGGCGAGTGGATCGAGACAGCCTCGCCGTCCAGGACGACATCACCCTCATCGAGGGCGTAAACGCCGCTGATGCACTTGACCAGCGTCGATTTGCCGGCGCCGTTGTCTCCAAGCAGGGCCAGCACCTCGCCGCGATAGGCTTCGAGGCTGACATCCTTGAGCGCGTGCACCGCGCCGAAGCGCTTCTGCGCATGACGGACGGCGAGAACCGGGGACGCCGCGGACGCTCTCATTGGGCTCTCGCTGCCTGCATGGCCCGTGCCCGCGCCTCCAGATGATTGCGCAGCACGTCGGCTTCGACCGCCACCACGATGATCACGCCGATGGCGATCATCTGAAAGAAGACGCCGACGCTGAGCAGGTTGAGAGCGTTGCGGATGACTCCGATCATCACTGCGCCGACGAGAGCGTGGCCGATGTGGCCGCGCCCACCGAGAAAGCTGGCGCCGCCGATGATGACGGCCGCGATCGTGTCGTGTTCGAGCAGGTTGCCGTAGAGTGGCGAGCTGGCCGCGGTGCGGCCGGCGAGCACGATCGCTCCGATGCCGGCGCACAGTCCGGAGATGATGTAAGTGGAAATCAACACTACCTTGACCGGGATGCCCATCTCCAGGGCCGCCTGCGGCTCGCCGCCGACGGCATAGATCCACCGCCCCCAGACCATTGCCTTGACCATCAGCAGCACTATTGCGGCGACGGCGAGCACGACAAAGAAGGAGTTTGGGAGCCCGAAGGTCGACGAGCCGCCAATCGCCACGATCGCCTCGGGCATCCCGCGCATCGTGGTGTGGCCGATCGCGAGTTGCAGCGCGAGCCCTCTGCAAATGCTGAGAGTGGCAAGAGTGATGATGAAGGGATGCGGCAGGCGTCCAAAGACGTAGGCGATGCCGTTAATGGCACCGACTGCCGCACCACTTAGGAGCATCGCCAGCATCACGAACGGTGCGGAGTCGACGACCCGAAACGCGAGGCCGCCGACAACGGTCGCGAGCGCCAGGTTAGCACCAACCGAGAGGTCGATGCCCCTGGTCAGAATGACCAGGTGCTGCCCGATCGCTACGATGGCGATCACGGCCGTCTGAGCGACGATGTTGCCAAGATTGCCGGGCTTCAGGAAGTTTGGGGTCAACAGGCCGATGACGGCAGCCAGGACGATGAGGATCAGCAACGGACCGATGCTCAGGAGCCGCAGGCCCAACGCGACTACGGAGACCCCGGAAGGCCGATCGCCAGCCGCGGAGCTCAGGGCAATCTCCGATCGCTCCCCAACCACATCAGCCGCCGCTGTATCGACGCTTTGCGATTGCATGTTCTTTATAGATATAAACCAAGCTGACAGTAAACAGTCAATTTGTATTTTATGGATTAAAAAACACCCGACGGAGGAGGACGACCCAGATGAAGACAGACACGGTGTTCAAGCGCGCGTTCAATGGCGCCCTGGACTTGATTTCCAAGCTCGAAGATGGCGAGCCGCTCCCCTCCGAAAACAACCTGAGTGGTCAGCTAGGGGTGAGCCGCACAACGGTACGCAAGGTCCTCTCCGCGCTCAGCGCCCGAGGGGTCGTGACCGGTAGCGGACGTCAGCGCTTCGTTTGTTCGGCCAAGGAGGCAATGCAGCGATTTCCGGAAGCCGAGACGGTCCCCATGTCCGCGCAAGTCGAGAAGCACTTCATGGAATGGATGCTGCGGGACGACACGCGCCCAGGGACGGCGATCAACGAGCTCGAGCTGGCCCGGCATTTCGGGGTGGCGACGACCGGCATTCGCGAGTTTCTCAACCGCTTTCAGCGCTTCGGGCTCATAGAGAAGCGGCCAAACGCCGGCTGGGTGTTCAAAGGATTCACGGCGAGCTTTGCGCTCGAGCTCTTCGAGATTCGGGAGATGTTCGAGCTACGGTCGGCACGGGACTTCGTGGCACTACCCGAGAGCTCCCCGCTCTGGCCTCAGATCGGAGCGCTCCGCGAGGAGCATCTCTCACTGCTCCGGGAAATCGAGCACCGCTATCACGACTTCTCCGACCTCGACAGCCGGTTTCACCGCCTCATCAATTCCGCCGCGCCGAATCGGTTTATCGACGACTTTTATGACCTGATCACTCTGATTTTCCACTACCACTACCAGTGGAACAAGCGCGACGAACGGCAACGCAACGAGGTCGCGATCCGCGAGCACCTCACGTACATCGAAGCGTTGCTCAGCCGCAATGTCTGCATCGTCGAACTCGCGTGCCGGGCGCACTTGACCTCAGCAAGGGAGACCCTGATACGCTCCACGTTGGGGCAGGCTCCGGCGTCGCCAAAAGCAAGGCAGCGGCGGCAAACGATGGCTGCCGCTTAGCCTCGACGAGCGGCGAGAGCAAGCGCGGGGGAGGCGCACCGCAGTCCTCGGTCCTGCGCACCAGCGGTCCGGAGGCCAGCAGGCTCAGCTGATTTAGGACCTGTACGAGACCAAGAACGAGCTGGTGCTCGAGCTGCCGGTTGTCATGACCGACGACGAGGCCAAGCGCGCCGCCTGGGCGATCCTCGCCTCCGCCTGGGTCGAGCGTGATTCCTTTGAGCTCTACCTGCCGCCGTCGTTCCTCCGGCTTGATCCGGGCGATGTGGTCGATGCCATCAAGATCACCGAGGCGCTGACGGCTACGATCCGTCTCCGCCTGACCGAGATCGACCTCTCTGGCGGCTGGCTGCTCAAGCTGAAGGGCGTCACCGACGATCCGATCGTCTGGCAGACGAACCATCTCACGGGCGCGTCAACGCCGGCCTCGGAGCAGACCGGTATCCGTTCGAGGTGCCGTCCCAGGGGTTCCCCCTGAACCTGCCGGCGCTCTCGGCCGAGGATGGCCAGACCGGCGCATTTTGGCTAGGCGCCACGCCCGCCTGGTCGCTCGAGAACAACAGCTGGCGCGGTGCGGTCATCTACCGCTCGGGCGATGGCGTCAGCTTCACCGACTACGCCGCAATCACGACTGCTGCCGCCTGGGCCAAGGCCACGACCGTCCTGCCGGCGCAGGAGCGCTGGGGCGTCTGGGACACCGAGAATGTGCTCGATGTGCTCGTGCAAAGCCCCGGCCTGGAGTTCGAGAGCCGGACCGAGCTCGAGGTCCTGAACGGCGCCAACCTGCTCCTGATCGGCCAGGAGATCGTCCAGTTCGTCGAGGCCGAGCAGCTCGGACCCTCAGAGTGGCGGCTCTCGAAGCTGCTGCGCGGCCGCCGAGGCACCGAATGGGCGATGAGTACGCACCAGGTTGGCGAGGCCGTGCTGGCGCTCGACCCCGCGACGCTGACCCGCACGTCCAGCCTGGACGAGGTAGGGCTCGCCCGTTTCTACAAGGCGGTCTCGATCGGCTCCGACCCGAGCCTGCCGGAGGCCGTTGCCTTCACGAACGAGGTGGCGAGCCTCAAGCCCTACGCTCCCGTGTACATCCAGGGCAGCCGCAACGGCGTCGGCGATCTCACCATCAGCTGGGTCCGCCGGACCCGCTACAGCGGCGAGTGGCGCGACCTGGTCGACGTGCCCCTCAACGAAGCGAGCGAGGCCTACGAGGTCGATGTCCTGGATGGCGCCGGACAAGTGGTCCGCACGCTCAGCATCTCGAGTCCGTCTGTCACCTACGCGGCCGCCGAGCAGACCACCGACTTCGGTGCGCCCCAGGGCGCGATCGACGTGGCGGTCTACCAGCTGAGCGCTGTCGTTGGTCGAGGCTTTGCCGGGAGGGCGACGCTGTGAGCACGACCCCGAACCTCGCGATCGAGCACATCCTCCAGAGCCAGGCGCAGAAGGAGGTCACCGCCAACGCGGCGTTCGATGCCCTCGACCAGGCGATCGCCGGGCTGCTCGAGCTCGACGTCTCGGCCGGCGGCATCATCATGGTCGATCCCGCCGCGGCGCTCGCATGCAAGATGCTCCGCCTGACGGGCACGCTTGCGGCCGACGCCGAGGTGATCGTCCCCGACAACCCCAAGCCCTACTTCGCCCACAACGCGACCGCCGGCGGCTTCGCCGTCACGGTTAGGACCGCCGCCGGCGCCGGCGTCACCGTGGATGCCAGCCCCGATAACACGGCCGTCGTCTACTGCGACGGCACGGACGTCCTTCCCATCAGCGCTGGTGGTGCCGGTCCTTACGACGCTGCGATGTTCATCGCCGGCACGCACGGCAGTGGCGCCCTCATGGCGCAGATCGTGCTCCCCCGCACGGTCATCTTCCCGGCGGGCTTCGACGGCTCACAGGGTTACGCCCAGGTCCCGGCTACCGCGAGCACCACGCTCGATGTCCAGCAGAACGGAGCGAGCATCGGGAGCATCACCTTCGACACCGGCTCGAGCACGGCAACCTTCGCTCTGGCCGCCGAGGCGACGTTCGCGCCCGGCGACCGCCTGGCGATCGTCAATCAGGCTCCGGCTGATGCGACCCTCGCTGATCTCTCCATCACGCTCAGACCGATCTTCGACAGTGCGCGCCGGAATTGGAGCGCTTTTGGAGGCTAAGTAATTGATTTTGTTGGGGCGGGTTTCGACTTCCGAATGGAGTGTAGTGCTAAATAAGTGTTCGAAACGCCCCTTTTCGATTGACATTTTGGAGTTTTTCGTAATGCTTTTGGCATGTTCGTCCGCGAGAAGCAGATCGGCCCCTACCGCTACGTCTACCTGGTCGAGAGCGTGCGCGAGGACGGCCGCATCAAACAG
>JBKPDM010000587.1:0-3617 GCA_046727895.1 Pseudomonadota bacterium
TGCTAGTAGGTATTAGTATACATCTTTTGCTTTTTCCTGATCCTACTCGTAAGCTTCAAACAATGCATTGGACGTCTGACCTCCGTTGACGATTTGCACATTGGCCATACGCACGACAGGCGCTCGTGTTCTTGGTATATAATCAAAGTGATCGCAGGTTATTGTGATTCCATTATGTAAATACCAAAACTGAAAGTTTTCCTCAGACAGTGCTGTGTCGATGATCTGCAGATTGATGCGATTACGCTTTCCCAGATAAATTCTGACATTTTCGTTGAATATATCCGGCAAAACACGATCTGTTTGTTCGGGACCGCGAATCATGTTCACTATAGACACAGCCTCAGCAGTTCCAATTAATCCTCTTATGTTACCATCTGATCGCTCAAAATACTGCAGATCAACCAGTGGAAGATCTCGATTTACGGGTCGAGCGACGCCGGTGATGATTGTTTTGACTATAGACGGCAGCGTGTGTTCGTGCAGTGTAAAATGACGATATACAGAGAGAGAAGTTTCAAGCCTCTGTCTTTCTGCAACGTTGAGTGCTTCCATATTGCTACACAGATGCACATGAAAGAAGGGCTGTGTGCGATTCCTAAACGAATCCCATATTTCGGTCACCTTGACCCAGAGAAGTTCGTTGCATTCGGTTTGTAGGGTGGGCTTCTTCGACATCACATCGGTAACGAAACTCAGTATTTTATCGATTTCATTTCCAGGAAAGTTTCGTTGCGAGGTTTCAAAGGTGTTGGCGTACTTGAAGGAAAAGAGGTGGACGTCATTCTTTCCGTCTCGATCATCAACAAAGACCGCGTCAATGCCGCGATCTCGGCCCGCATCGGTGATAGCGCTGTCGACCTCGTCCGGAGATAGATCGAGGAGAGCTTCGAGTACGACATGGGCGAGAGCACGCGAGAACGTGCGATGCGCATACGTGTCGAGGTAAGATTCAACCCTGGAGTGGAGTTGGCTCCAGTCGATGAGGGTAAGCATCGGCAGATTGCTCTCGTGGTTAGAGCTAGGCTGGGACGAGCCTGTTTCCGGTCGCCCGGTTGCTGCCCGGGGGCCCCTCTGAGACGGTATTGGTGCCCCGCCGCACCCGCGTCCTGGCATGCGCAACGAGCTCGATGGGCACCTCGGCGTCGTCGAACCCTTCCTCCTCGAGGAGATCGAGGATGACGCCGGGTAGCTTCTGAAGCAACTCCTCCAGTGTCGGAGCCTCGGCGTTCACGCCTTCCAGATCGCAGGACTCGACGAACCAGACGGCGGCGTCGGCATCGTAGGCAGCCTTCACGACGATCAGGCCTCGGGCCATCAGGCTTCCCTGCCAAGTTGGGATTTCAAGTCACACATATAGCCCATCCCATTGCCAACCAGCAAACGACGGTGGGGAGCACGCGCCGCCGATGTAGCAGCGGGCTGGCCACGCGTCCCTTGCCGCCTTGACAGTGGGCGGCGAGACATGACCTTTACCGCGCGGCGGCCGGCCGGGGCCGGGCGCAACCTTGGAGCACGAGGGCCAGGATGCATCCCTATCGCACCCACAACTGCGGCGAGCTTCGCCCCGCGCAGGTCGGCGAGACCGTGCGCCTGTCGGGCTGGGTGCACAGGAAGCGCGACCACGGCCAGCTGCTGTTCATCGATCTGCGCGATCACCACGGCATCACCCAGATCGTGTTCCAGCCCGAGCAGCCGTTCTTCGCCGCGGCCGAAGGCGTGCGCCTGGAGAGCGTGCTGACCGTGACCGGGCACGTGGTCGCGCGCAGCGCCGAGACGGTCAATCCGCAGCTTGCGACCGGTGAGGTCGAGCTGGTCGCGGACGCGCTGGTGGTCGAGGCGCCGGCCGATCTGCTGCCGCTCCAGGTCAACGCCGAGCGCGACTATCCGGAGGAGACGCGGCTGCGCTACCGCTTTCTCGATCTGCGCCGGGAGTCGATGCAGAAGAACATCCTTTTGCGCGCGAAGGTGATCTCGAGCATCCGCCGGCGGATGGAGGCGCAGGGTTTCGTCGAATTCCAGACGCCGATCCTGACCGCGAGCTCGCCCGAGGGGGCACGCGACTTTCTGGTGCCCTCGCGGCTCCATCCCGGCAAGTTCTACGCCCTCCCTCAGGCGCCGCAGCAGTACAAGCAGCTGTTCATGATCTCGGGCTTCGATCGCTACTTTCAGATCGCGCCCTGCTTTCGCGACGAGGACGCGCGCGCCGACCGATCGCCGGGCGAGTTCTACCAGCTCGATCTGGAGATGGCGTTCGTCGAGCAGGAGGACGTGTTCAGGGCGGTCGAGCCGGTGATGCAGGGCGTGTTCACCGAGTTCACCGACCGGGACGTGACGCCGCTGCCGTTTCCGCGCATCCCCTGGCGCGAGGCGATGCTGAAGTACGGCACCGACAAGCCCGATCTGCGCAATCCGATCGAGATCGCCGATGTGAGCGAGATCTTCCAGGGCGGCGGCTTTGCCGTGTTCGCGCGGGCACTCGAGCGGGGTGCGGTGGTGCGGGCGCTGCCGGCGCCGGGCGCGGTCGGCCAGCCGCGCCGCTTCTTCGATCAGATGGTCGCTTATGCGCAGTCGCTGGGCGCGCCCGGGCTCGGCTACATCCAGTACGGCGAGGGCGAGCCCAAGGGGCCGGTCGCCAAGTTCCTCGATGCGGAGCGGATCGCGCGGATCCGGCAGGCGGCGGCGCTGAAGGCGGGCGATGCCGTGTTCTTCGTCTGCGACCAACCGAAGGAGGCCGCGCGGCTCGCGGGGCTGATCCGGACCCGGCTCGGCGAGGAGCTCGGCCTGATCGAGGCGAACTGCTACCGCTTCGCCTGGGTGGTCGACTTTCCGATGTACGAATGGGACGAGGCGATGAAGGCGATCACCTTCTCGCACAACCCCTTCTCGATGCCGCAGGGCGGGCTCGAGGCGCTCGAGACCAGGGACCCCCTCGAGATCTACGCCTTTCAGTACGACATCGTCTGCAACGGCGTCGAGCTCAGCTCGGGCGCGATCCGCAACCACAGCCCCGCGATCATGGTCAAGGCGTTCGAGCTCGCGGGCTATCCGCGCGCGGTGCTGGAGGAGCGCTTCGGCGGCATGTTCCGCGCGCTGCACTACGGGGCACCACCGCACGGCGGCATCGCGCCCGGGATCGATCGGATCGTGATGCTGATCGCCAATCAGCCGAACATCCGCGAGGTGACCGCCTTTCCGCTCAATCAGCAGGCAGAGGAGCTGCTGCTCGGCGCGCCCTCGCCGGTCGACGAGCGGCAGCTCAAGGAGCTCCACATCCAGCTCTCGCTCGCCGCGCGCGAGCGGCTGCGCGAGGAGCACGCCGCCGCCGGACCGGCCGCGACGGCCGACCACCTGGTCTCGTCCCACGCCGGGTAGCGACCCTCGACCATCTGATCCGCAGCACGTGGGTGAAAGGCGAGCGGCGTCGGGAGCGAGCCGAGCCGTGTCGGTCCGGTCCGGCGAGGCGGGCGCAGGTTGTCCGATGAGCGCCGCGTCGTTGGTGCTGCAGCCCGGGCGCACGTGCTGGCGCGTCGAGCGCGCCAGTCGGGCCGCCTTGCTGATCGACGGTGCGGCCTATTTCAGCGCATTGCGCGAGGCGCTGCTCGAGGCTGAGCACA